>CALAFS010000270.1 GCA_937892405.1 uncultured Clostridia bacterium | reverse complement strand
TCTGATCCAGGAAGGAAATCTGGGCCTGATTAAGGCGGTGGAAAAGTTCGATTACAGCAAGGGCTATAAATTCTCGACCTATGCGACATGGTGGATCCGTCAGGCGATCACCCGTGCCATTGCCGATCAGGCGCGCACCATTCGTATCCCCGTGCACATGGTGGAGACGATCCATAAAGTTTCCCGTACGGCAAGACAGCTTCTTCAGGAGCTCGGGCGTGAGCCTACCACCGACGAGATCGCAGAGCGGTTGAACATGACGCCCGAGAAGGTGCGTGAGATCATGAAGATCGCGCAGGATCCCGTGTCGCTCGAGACGCCCATCGGTGAAGAAGAGGACAGCCATCTCGGAGATTTTGTCGAGGATAACGATTCTCCCGCTCCTTCCGACAGTGCGTCCTACTCGCTCCTTCGCGAACAGCTCTGCAACATTCTTCACACCCTGACCCCAAGAGAAGAGCAGGTCATCAAGCTCCGCTTCGGTCTGGAAGACGGTCGCCCCCGTACGCTGGAAGAGGTCGGGCGGCAGTTCCAGATTACGAGAGAGCGTATCCGTCAGATCGAGGCAAAGGCACTTCGTAAGCTCCGTCACCCCTCCCGTTCCAAAACTTTGAAGGATTATCTCGCGAACTGACGGTCACTTTCCACAAAAAGAAAAGCTGCGTTTTGTGCAAGTCGACTATATTTTTGCAAGAGGAAGAGAAAGCGCGGTTTACGCCTTGACTTTTTCGGATATTTATTGTAAAATATATGGTGAATTTCGGGCGCCGGTTGGTGTCCGACCCCACACCCGTGTTACGGAAAGGATAGATCCTGATGAAGAAAAAAATCATATCCCTGCTCCTTTGCCTCGCAATGACGGTGCTTGTGCTCGTCAGTTGCGCCGATGAGGAGATCGGCTCTTATCGCAAGAATTATACATACGAGCCGCCGACAGTCGAGGAAGTGACGCTCGAGATGTATATCGTCGGAGATGAGCGCAACGACGGTGTCGTCGCCGTTTCCCGTATGATCAACCAGTACACCACCTCCACTTTTAAGACCTCTCTGAACATTCACTATCTGCCCGAGGCGACCTATCGTGCGGACATCAATGCCGCTCTTGCCGAAGGAAAGAGCGTAGACATTCTTCTTGTCAACAGCGCGGATATGATGAACGAGCTGATGGCGGGGAACAAGCTCGCCGACCTTTCCGACTTCTATGCCTCGAAAGAATACGGTATGCTCAATACCAAGATTACCTCTCTGCTTCTGAATGCGTCGAAGTACGACGGGAAGTATTACAGCGTACCGAACAACCGCATGACAGGCAGTTACGATTACCTTCTGATGAAGGAGTCGATGGGAGAGAAGTACAACTTCGGTCCGCTCCTCATGTCCTCCTATACCTCGTATGACGATACGGCGGATCTTCGTGCCGCGATCCTTGCAGGCGAGGGAATCGGTGAGGAGGGAATCTCCGAGTATGTCCGTGTCGTGAAAGGCACTTACGCAGACCGCTTCGCTTATGAGGCAGAAGGTTATATCTGCAACACGATCGCATACAACACGCCCACACGGGAAGATGTTTATAACGGCTCCGCCTTTGCCGTCGGTGCGGCATGCGAAAAGCCGGATCGCGCGATGGAAATCATTTATGCCATCAATCAGGATTCGACCCTGCGCAACCTTCTTCAGTACGGTGTCGCCAATGTCAACTATACTTTGGAGAACGGTACCGTCACACGCATTACCACTGAAGGTAACTCTTATTATATGAATCCTTACTACACCGGCAACATTTTCAATGCCTATTACTCCGCGGACGAGACCGACGGCTGGAATACCGAGGTCGCAAAATATGCGAAAGTACAGAACGACGACATTGAAAATTATGTAAAGCATCATCCGATGGGCTGATTTTCCGGAACACGGAGAACCGTCGGAAGAAAAGAGCGTCAGGTTTGCACAGCGACAGACCGACGCTCTTTTCTCTGCCATGCGAAAGGTGTCGAAATGCCTTGACAAATCTTTCCCCCTATGATATAATATATCTGTATCTTATTTATAAATAGGAGTTGCGTATGAAAAAGAACGAAGAAATTACATTCCGAGATCTTCTCGGACTTTTTCTTCCGAAGCTGTGGCTGATTGTCATCGTCGCGGTGGTCTGCGCCGCCGGCGTCGGGATCTATACCCGCCTGACGACAAGGCTGACCTATACCGCGTCAACCAAACTTTGCCTCTATTCTCAGGATGACCGCACGACGGATCAGGCGAACATCAATGCCGCGGTACAGAATACCCCCCTCTATATGATGGCAGTCACCGAAAACATTTTCCTCTCCGATGTGGTGGCGGCACTGCCCGCACCTTATAACGAGACGGTGACGGTCACCTATCTGCAAAAGGTGATTAAGGTCACTCAGAATGAGCAGACCCGCGCCTTTACCGTCTCCGTTACCGATACCGATAAGGAGCGTGCCTATGCCATCGCCGACACCATCTGTGCAATCTCCAATGATGAATTCCTTCACATTTTCGGAGAAAAAGCAAGTAAGGTGGTGCCTCTCGGTGAGCCGGAGATGCCCACGCGTGCGAACGGGCGCGGTACGGTGCGTAACGCTTTGATTGGTGGTATCGCGGGTCTTGTGCTCGCACTTCTCGGCATCTGGCTGTTTTCTGTGATTGATACGACCGTCCGTGATAAGAAAAAGATCGAAGACAATTTCGACATTCCCGTGCTCGGCGTGATTCCGCTTCAGAAGCCGGAAGAAGCCCAGCAGAATACCGCAGGGAAGGAGAGTGCAGACGCATGAAGTTCCGTTTTTGCCCCTTCAGAAAGAAAAAGAAGTCGGTGCACGGTACAAACGCCGAGGACAGACAGCTGATTATCGGAGAAGACACTCCGTTTGCCGTGAAAGAGGCTTACCGTACCACCTGCACGAATCTCCTTTACCTTCCCATCATCGACCGTTGCAAGAAGATCGCGATTACCAGCGCGATGCCCGGGGAGGGGAAAACCACCGTGTCCATCAACCTCGCCGTTACGCTGGCGCAGAGCTCGACGGAGCACCGCGTTCTCCTGATTGACGCCGACCTCAGAAAGCCGAGGATTGCACGCCTTCTCGAAGAAAACGGACAGATCCACGGACTCTCTGAGTATCTCGCCGGTATCGACGAAGAGCCGAACATCCGTGCCTCCGCTGTCCCCGGGCTTTCCGTTCTCTATTCCGGTAAGACTACGACAAATCCCGCCGCCCTTCTCGCCTCCGAGCGTATGGAGATGCTGATGAAGTACTGCGAGGATAAATTTGAATATATTATTATTGATACCTCTCCCGTCAATACCGTCTCCGATGCTCTTCTGATGAAGAAGAATGTCAACGGGTATCTCCTGGTGGCAAGAGCGGGATTTTCCGATGTGAACAGTATGAACGACGCGGTTGAATCCATGCGCATGCTCGAAGCATCGGTTTACGGAATCATCCTCGACTCTTTCGATCCGAAGAGCGGAAAGGGCAGAGGGTACACAAAGTATTCCGGAGGCAGATACTCTTCCTACGACACCTATTCTTATGACACAAGCACAGCACAGGAATAAGTGAGGGAAGAGCATGGCAGTCGTTGATTTTCATTCGCACATCTTACCCGGCGCGGATCACGGCTCATCTTCGGTTTCCACCTCTCTTATCCAGTTGTCTCTCGCCGCTCACGCAGGCGTGGATAAGATCATTGCGACACCGCATTTTTATCCGCATCTGCACGCGATTTCCGATTTTCTTGCCCGACGCGCCACGGCATATCGACACCTGATGACGGCGCTGTCGGAGAATCCGCCCTCGTTTTCACCGCCTGTCGTGCGGCTTGGGGCGGAGGTTTTGCTCTGCCGCGGGATCGAGAACCTTCCGGGGTTCTCCGACCTCTGCTTTTACGGCACGAAGACGGTGCTCCTTGAGTTGCCGTTCAATGAGTTTTCCCTTGATTTTTGCGATTCGGCTGAGGTCCTGCGGGACAGAGGCTATCGGATCGTGTTGGCACATGCGGACCGCTATGCGGAAAAGAATATTGAGGAGATGGTCGGCGTCGGCGCCCTGATTCAGCTGAACGCGAATTCTCTGACCGGCTTTTTCCGTAGAAAACAGCTCTTTGACTGGGTAGAGCGGGAGCTTGTCGTTGCGATCGGCTCCGACATTCACGGAGAGAATGCGGCGGCATACCGCGACTTCCGTCGCGCGGAGCGTGTTCTCGGCGCAGCATTGCCGAGGATTGCAGAGCGTTCGCTTTCGATCTTCAATGAGATTGTCGAGTACCCCATCGCGAAAAGTTGACTTTTGATCACTGCTTTTTTGAAAAATCACTATATCGGAAAGGGTATCCTCGCACCTGTGAGGACACAGTGTTTCTTATGGATTCCATGCTTTCGTTCTTCTCTTCGCTCGGAGAGAAATTTTCCCTTCGCGGGGAGGCAACTTCTTATACGCCTATCAATAACGGAAATATCAATTCGACCTATAAAGTGACCTATCTTCGCCCCGACGGTGTGGAGAAGAATTATCTTTTTCAGAAGGTAAACACTTATGTTTTTAAGCATCCGGAAGCCGTCATGGAGAACATCGACGCTGTAACTACCTACCTGCGCGACGCCGCCGGAATTGACGAGACGCCTCTGCATTTTCACCATACCGCAGACAGAAAGAATTATGTCTACACCGAGAGCGGGGATTGCTGGCGCGTCGGGAACTATATCAAATCGGTGACTTACAACGAGTGCGACGATCTGAATGTTCTTCGCCACGCGGGTGAGGCGTTCGGAAAATTCCAGATGCGCCTCTCCGATTTCAATGCGAAGTCTTTGCACGACATTATCCCGGATTTTCATAATACAAAAAAGCGCCTCGATCATTTCTTTGCCGATGTGGACGCCGATCCGGTCGGACGCGTCGGAGAGGTGCGTGCGGAGATCGAATTTATCCGCGAGAACCGCGAGCTCTGCTCAAAGCTTTCCGAGGACGCCGAGGCAGGGCGTATTCCGCTTCGCGTGACGCATAACGATACCAAGATCAACAATGTCCTTTTCGACGCCGAGACGGGAGAACCGCTGACGGTCATTGACCTGGATACCGTTATGCCGGGACTTTCGGTACATGATTTCGGCGATGCCGTCCGCTTCGCCGCTTCGACTGCGGCAGAGGATGAGCCGGATACCTCTAAGATTGCGCTGGATCTCGATAAATACCGTGCGTTTGCGGAGGGCTTTGTCGGTGAGACCGCAAGCTCTCTTACAAAGGAAGAGATCGACGCGATGGCACTCGGTGCCGTGACAATCACCTTTGAGCTTGCCTCCCGTTTCCTTGATGACTATATCACGGGAGATAAGTATTTCAAGGTCAATTATCCCGGGCACAACCTTGTGCGCACCCGCGCGCAACTGAAGCTCGCGTCCGATATGCTTGCAAAGTATGACGAAATGCAGGCGATCGTACAGGAGATCGCGGCAAGGCAAAAGCGCTGGTAATTCCTATATTTTCTGTAAAAAGCGGAGAAAGTTATAGACTTTTTCCGCTTTTTGTGTTACAATAAAAGGGAAAATACAAAACGGGAGACCTTCAATGAACTTAGTATATCTCAAATATGCGGTGGAAGTTGCTTCGCTCGGTTCTATCAATAAGGCGGCGGAAAAATTATATATTGATCAGCCGAATCTCAGCCGCTCCATCCGCGATCTCGAGAATTCGCTCGGTGTGACGATTTTTGAGCGTTCCGCGAGAGGAATGAAGCTTACCGCCGACGGTGAAGTCTTCCTGAAATATGCGAAATCTATTCTCGGACAGGTGGACGCGCTCGAGACGGTATTCAGAGAAGGCGCGGTACATAAAAAGCAGTTTTCCGTTTCCGTTCCGCGTGCGAGCTATATTTCGGAGGCATTTGCCGCTTTTTCCAAGAAAGTATCCGAGATCGACAGTGCGGAGCTGTTTTACAAAGAGACGAATTCCATGCGAACGATCCGGAATGTACTGGAAGAAAAATATAAGCTCGGTATTTTGCGCTACGCTGAGAATTTCGACAAGTATTATAAAGAGATGATGGAGGAAAAGGGGCTTGCCTGCGAGCTGATCGGAGAATTTCACTATGTGCTCCTGATGAGCCGTGAGAGTCCGCTTGCCGCACTTCCCGAGATCACCTATCGCGATCTTGCACCGCATATTGAGATTGCGCATGCCGACCCGTATGTCCCGTCGCTCCCGCTCTCCGAGGTCAAGAAGGAAGAGCTTCCGGAGGTGGAAAAACGGATTTTCGTCTTTGAACGGGGAAGTCAGTTTGATCTCCTCGCCGAGAATCCGGATACCTTCATGTGGGTCTCGCCCGTACCGAAGGTATATCTTGAGCGTTACGGGCTCGTTCAGCGTGTCTGCCCCGAGAACCGGAAGATATATAAGGATCTGATGATCTATCGCGGGGACTATAAACTGACCGAACTTGACAAGGCATTTGTTTCGGAGCTTTGCCGTGTCAAGCGGGAGGCAATGTCGTAAGACGAAAAACTTTCATAAAAAGGAAAAAGAAAAATTTCCCTCCCGTTCCTGTGGATAAAATCCGTCGGATTTCAAATAATATCCTTGTAAAACCGTACCAAATATGGTTTTGAACAAGGAGTTATAACAATGAAAGCCACAGGTATTGTAAGAAGAATTGATGATCTCGGCAGAGTCGTGATCCCCAAAGAGATCCGCCGCACCATGCGGATCCGCGAAGGGGACCCGCTTGAAATATACACCGACAGAGAAGGCGAGGTCATTTTCAAAAAATATTCTCCGATCGGAGAGCTTCAGAATTTCGCATCGGAATACGCAGAGACCCTCCAGAAGACCGCGGGACTTCCCGTGTTCGTGTGTGACCGCGACGCCGTTATTACCGTCGCAGGGGCGTCGAAGAGAGAATATCAGGAGCGTAAAATTTCGGCAGGGCTCGAATCCGTGATCGAATCGCGCGGACTGTATCAGCATACCGCCGGCAGAGAAGAGATCGCCATCACGGAGGACGGCGGCACGCATTATGTCAGCTGTGCCATGCCGATTCTTGCCGGGGGCGACATCATCGGATGTGTTCTCTCCGGCTGGCAGCCCGGGACGGATGAGAGCGGACGGATCGCTCCGGAGGTGGAAAGCAAACTCATTCAGACCGCCGGGATTTTCCTCGGCAGACAGATGGAGACCTGAATAAAAAATCCCCGTTTTTTCGGCGTGCAATGCCGAAAAAACGGGGATTTTTGTCAGTCTATGGGACCGAGATCCATTGTGCGTTGCCCTTGTACATTCCCAGCGCTTTGCGCCGCGGGAAGATAGGGAATTCCGAGATGTTCGTATGCCGGTCGGGTCGCGCATCTGCCGCGCGGTGTTCTCGCGAGGAATCCGATCTGCAAAAGGTAAGGCTCGTAAACATCTTCGATCGTGACGGCTTCCTCGCCGATCGTGGCGGCGAGCGTTTCGAGTCCGACGGGACCGCCGCCGTAAAAGCGGATAATTGCCTCGAGCATTCTGCGGTCGATGTTGTCGAGTCCCAGCTCGTCAATCTCCAGTGCCGCAAGAGAACTGTCGGCGATCTCGGAGGTGATCTTTCCGTCGCCCTTGACAAGGGCGAAGTCGCGGATTCGTTTCAGAAGTCGGTTTGCAATACGGGGGGTTCCGCGGGAGCGGGAGGCAATGGCAAGCGCGCCTTCGTCGGTGATCGCAATGTCGAGAATTCCGGCAGAGCGCTTCACGATGGTGGCGAGCTCTTCGGGGGAGTACAGCTCCAGTTTCAGTAGAACGCCGAATCGGTCACGCAGGGGTGTTGTCAGCTGACCTGCACGCGTCGTGGCGCCGATCAGCGTGAATTTCGGAATCGGAAGACGGATCGAACGCGCGCTCGGTCCTTTTCCGATGATAATGTCCAGTGCATAGTCTTCCATCGCGGGATAGAGGATTTCCTCCACCGAGCGGGAAAGACGGTGAATTTCGTCGATAAAGAGAACATCGCCTTCCGCGAGATTCGTCAGAATGGCGGCAAGGTCACCCTGCTTTTCAATGGCGGGACCGGAGGTTGTGCGGATATTGACACCGAGCTCGTTCGCAATAATGCCCGACAGGGTTGTTTTGCCGAGTCCGGGGGGACCGTAGAGCAGGACATGGTCGAGCGGCTCACCGCGTCGCTTCGCGCTTTCGATATACACCTTCAGATTGGCTTTGACTTTTTCCTGTCCGATGTAATCTCCGAGAATTTTCGGACGGAGACTGTTTTCCACCTCTCCGTCTTCGGAGGCGGCGTATTCATTCGAGAGAATCCGGTTTTCAAAGTCGAATTCGTTGACTTCTTCGATCATCTGTGCTCCTCCTTCATCGTGACGACAGGCGCTTCAGCGCGGCTTTGATCAGTTCGCCGACATCGGACGACGGATCTGCCCCCTTCAGTGCGTCGAGAACGCTGTTCTTATCGTATCCGAGCACGAGCAGTGCTTCGGTCGCCTCGGCGAGCTTTCCGCTCGGCGCGGCAATCGGCGTGCCTTTCGCGCTCTTTTGACCTCCCGTGCCGGAGAGCATGTCCTTCGATACTTTGTCGCGGAGTTCGAGCACAATCCTTGCCGCGGTCTTTGCGCCGACATTCGGCGCGCGGGAGATGGATTTGACATCTTCCGTGCAGACGGCGAGCGCGAGATCGTCCGGTGTCATGATCGAGAGAATTCCCATCGCCGCCTTCGGACCGACACCGCTGACCGAGGTGAGCTGTAAAAATGCTTTCCGTTCTTCCGCAGAAGAAAAGCCGAAGAGTTCGATGCCGTCTTCTCTGACGACAAGATGCGTATAGAGCTTTACATTTTCGCCGATTTTTTGAGACAGAAGAGAAGAGGTGACAAGGCTGACGGTCATCTGATATCCCACACCGCCACAGTCAATGACGGCAAGCGCCGCCTCCAGTGTGGCGAGTTTTCCGTTAAGGTAATAAAACATAGACAATCTCCGGGAAAGTTATTGTTCGTCCGTCGGGATCACCCGACGGATTTTTTTTTCGAGAGCTTCGCGCGGCAGGGTAAGATCACGGCGACAGCACGTGCATTCCATACGGATATCACTGCCCGTGCGCAGAACGCGGAAAAGACGCGTGCCGCAGGGGTGCGGCTTTTTCATTTCGAGAAGATCTCTGACACTAATGCGTAAAATCTCCATGTTCCACCTCCGCGCATACTATTTCTATTTTAACACATCTTCCCCGAAAAGTAAAGGGCACGACGCGTTTTTTCGTAAAAATCCGATCACCGCGACTTAAAATTTTTCCGCACCGGAACCAAAAGTGAAAAAACAGCGGATTTTCCGTAAAAAGGGTGAATTCCTAAAGTAAATTCCACAGTAGGAAAGGAACGGAATTTACTATGAGAAATCGGCAGAA
>CALAFS010000269.1 GCA_937892405.1 uncultured Clostridia bacterium | reverse complement strand
TGAGGCACTGAACACCGACCTCGTCTGCGACGCTATCAACACCGCTATGCGCGAGCTGTTCCTCCAGATCGTATACGGCAGAACGCAGTCCGCGTTCTCCGAGGGCGGTCTGACCATCGGTGCGGGTCTTGAAGACCTCGGTAAGGGCACCCGTTCGCAGGTCGGCACCATGTACGGCACGCTGAAGAAGGGCGTCCGCTACCTGGAGATGGCAGAGGGCTATGTCACCCGTATGGCGCTCGACGCCGACGATCAGGTCATCGGCTATGAGTTCGTGAACCTCGGCAAAATGACCGACTTCATCAAGAAGGGCGACGATCCCACCACCGCATACAACAAATCCATGGGTCACTACGGCAGATTCTCCGAAGAGGACGGCGCCGTCAAGTTCATCGACCCGCGTAAAGATTGATAGGAGGAGAGACAAATGGCACTTTTTGAAAACTACGAAAGACGCGAAGAAAAGATTCTCTCCGTCCTGAAAGAATACGGCATCAAGTCCATCGAAGAATGCCGTGACATCACGCTTGCCGCCGGCATCGACTGCGACAAGATCGTGCGAGGCACCCAGCCGATCTGCTTTGAAAACGCCATCTGGGCTTACACCGTCGGCGCCGCCATCGCTCTGAAGATGGGTTGCAAGAAAGCCGCCGATGCCGCCGCAGCGATCGGTATCGGTCTTCAGTCCTTCTGTATCCCCGGTTCCGTCGCCGAAAACCGCAAGGTCGGTCTCGGTCACGGCAACCTCGGCAAGATGCTCCTCTCCGAGGAGACCGAGTGCTTCTGCTTCCTCGCCGGTCACGAATCCTTCGCCGCCGCCGAGGGTGCGATCAAGATCGCGCTCAACGCCAATAAGGTCAGAGTAAAGCCCCTGCGCGTTATTCTGAACGGTCTCGGCAAGGATGCCGCGATGATTATCTCCCGTATCAACGGCTTCACCTACTGTGAGACGGTCTTCGATCCCTACACCGAGACGGTGAAGGTGACCGAGGAGAGAGCTTACTCGAAGGGGCCCCGTGCCGCTGTCAAGTGCTACGGTGCGGACAATGTTCCCGAGGGCGTTGCCATCATGAAACTGGAAGGCGTCGGTGTCTCGATCACCGGTAACTCGACCAACCCGACGAGATTCCAGCACCCCGTCGCCGGCACCTACAAGAAGTGGTGTGTCGAGAACGGTGTGAAGTACTTCTCTGTCGCTTCGGGCGGCGGTACGGGTCGTACCCTTCACCCCGACAACATGGCGGCAGGTCCTTCCAGCTACGGTATGACCGATACCATGGGTCGTATGCACTCGGATGCGCAGTTCGCCGGTTCTTCTTCCGTGCCCGCGCATGTTGAGATGATGGGTCTGATCGGTATGGGTAACAACCCGATGGTCGGTGCGACCGTTGCGGTTGCCGTTGCCGTCGAAGAGTCGCAGAAGAACAAGTAAAACGCGATTTTTCCCCTGAAAACCGAATGTTTTGGGGCTTCCGATGTCTGTCGGAAGCCCTTTTTTTCTTTTGTTTTTATAAAATTTTCCCGCGCTTTTTCTCCCCGCGCGGGCAAAATTCCACGAAAATTCCACAGAAAGTCCGAAAGTGCCTTATATATCAGGGGATCCCGGGTTTCGGGATTTTCAAAAGCCGCGGATTTCGGGCAGATTTTTACCGATTTTCGCCGTGGAATCCGAAATAAACGATGGTGGTAAAAAGAGCGGGCGTGAGTCGATCGGATAAGAAAAATGAGCGGAGAAAAATACAAAAAAATCAGCGACCGTGGTAAAAACCATAGGTCGCTATTTTTCATTTTTACTATATCTATACTGTTTTTAGATTGGGAGGGAGGTATTTTTGATTTTTGCTCATTTCACAGTACCTACGCTAAAATCACCTTGACAATTCTTCTTTCATCAAACGGTAAATTCTTTCAATATCCGGAAAAATCAATTTATATCCGCGACTATATAACGACAATACCTGCCTCGCATTGGAAATGATGGTTTCCGACAATGCATTATGTATGCGAACACCGACCCCGCCGATAGTATGCTCATGATCCACAAATTTTTCTATGATCGGAAACATATTCTGAATCAAAAAGCGTTGTCTTGTCCTCCGAAATTTCCTATAACTATCGTGTTGCACTTTCCGTACTTCTCCATTTTCTTTTGGACAAGCAAACGATATTTTTCAACCTGCATGCTTTGCGGTATCGCCCAAAAAATTCCTTCGATTTGCGGATCGGCAAAGAAAAAGAAATGGGGTCGATAATTATGCCCTTCTTTATTTGTCATCAGCTTATTGTCGCTTACTAATGAAAAAAAACGAATCTTTAATATGATAAGATTTTCCGACAGATATGCTCATTTTTCTCTTCCTTAATCCTATGAAAAATCCCCTGCCCGGCATGGGCAGGGGCAAAATTTACGCACCGAATCATTTATATCCCGCTCCATCGGCAAGCGGTAAACATTTACACAAAGGAAGTGTCGGCATATACACCGACAGAAGATAATATACATTATTCTGTGCTTATATTATAAAGGATATGCGTCGGATTGTCAAGACTTTTTTCACAACTTTTTTGAAATTTGCAATGATAGTAGTATGATATGCTTTTTTCACCGCATGGATGCGGGCGAGGGAGTTCGGAGAGGATGGGCTTTCGGATTTTGCGAAAATCCTTTGCTTCTCTGCTCGGAATACAGCCGATACTTTCCCGTGAATTTCGCTTTTTGCACAGTTTTTACTCCGATTTTTTCTTACCTTA
>CALAFS010000268.1 GCA_937892405.1 uncultured Clostridia bacterium | reverse complement strand
AGAATTTATTTCTAGGGCTTTTTCTGCATGGGGTGGATAATGGGACTCGAACCCACGATCTTCAGAGCCACAATCTGACGCCTTAGCCAACTAGGCCATATCCACCATATTCACTTTCTGAAACCGGGGCGGGCGAAAATGGCACGCCAGGAGGGACTCGAACCCCCGACCTACTGCTTAGAAGGCAGTTGCTCTATCCAGCTGAGCTAAAGGCACAAACTTGACAACGGAAGCTATTATAGCAGAATATTCTTCTTTTGTCAAGAGCTTTCCGAAACTTTTTGTGAAATTCGGGAGAAATCACGAAAAAGCGATTATTTGCGGCAGACAAGCCGCACCCCTTCGCACGCGACGACCTGCACGGTTTCCCCGACGGAAAATGTGACCTCGTCCGTGACACTGCGCGCCGCCCACAGCTCCGTCCCGACTCTGACTTCTCCGCTTCCGGCGGCGTTGTCGATCGGCTCCACGACCTTGACCCGTGCACCGACGATATTGTCGCGGCAGGCGCTCTTCTTTTTCCCGGGCAGCAGATGCTTGAAAATGCTCATATTCGGATCCTTCTCGGTATCGTTTGACTTCCCTTTGATCGGGTCTCTTGATATCCGCGTTTTCTATTATATCATTATCTTTCTGTCTTGTCAACAGGAAAAATATCATCGGCATAAGAGACGGACACCGTGCATATCCTGTTACAGAGAGCCCGTCCGTTTCTTCTTCCGTGTGAAAAATCCGCCGTTTTATCTCGTGAAAATCCCACAAATTTCATGATTTCATCGCGGCCAAAATGTGAAATATGATTAACTTTTAAAAAAACTATTGACAAACCGGGCAAGTTATAGTAATATGGTATGGTGCAAATTCGGTTTGCACCTAATACAAAGGAGGACAGGACATGTTTGAAAATCTCAAGAAGTTCCTTGTAGAAGAACTTCGCGTTAACGCTGATGATATTACCATGGACGCAGAACTGGCAGGCGACCTCGGCATCAATTCGCTGGAGCTTGCCGATCTTGTTTATCTTTGCGAAGAAAGATTCAACATCGTGATCGACGATGAGGATCTTCATCATTTCAACACCGTCGGCGACATTGTCAAGTATCTCGAAGCTGCTCAGAACTGAGCTACTGTTCCATACGAAAAAGGACTGTCTGCGTTTTACCGCACCGACAGTCCTTTTCCGTCTTCGGAATTTTTACCGTTTATAATTTAATGTACACATCGGCGACGGCGAGCGGCTCTATCCCCTCTTTGTCGAGCGACGGGTACTTGTTCAGAAGATAGGCGGCTTCGGTCGAATCCGAAGACAGCTCTGCGGAAAGAACAAACACGCCGATCTTCTTCTCCTTTTTCAGCCGACGCAAATGACGCGCGGCGGCAAGTGACAGCTTCCCCGCGTCCGTATCCTCTTCGGGAGTGATGACGAGGCGGACGAGGCTTTCGCCTTCCGTTCTCGCTACCGCGAGCGCGTAAAGTATTTCCGTATATAAAGTATCGGCATCATTGCCTTGAATGTCAAAGCGGCGGTATTCCATATCTTCCCCACGAATTTTTCTTTTTTTACAGTATATCATGTTTTTCTCTCCTTGTAAAGTCTGAATTTCAAAAAGAGGTAACAAAGTGACAAATTTTCTTCTCCGACTCTTCCTCGGTAAAAACCGGGATATGGAAGACCCGAAAATCAGAGAGCGCGCCGGCACACTCTCCGGCATTGTCGGCATTGCCGTCAACCTTCTGCTCTCCGCGGCAAAGCTGACGGCGGGAATCCTCTCGTCTTCCGCCGCCGTCATCGCAGACGCCGTCAACAACATGTCAGATGCCGGCTCCTCCCTCATTTCCCTTGTCAGCTTCCGCATCTCGGGGAAACCCGCCGACAGAAAACATCCTTTCGGACACGCGCGGATCGAATACATCGCCTCCATGATTGTTTCCTTCCTGATTCTTCTGGTCGGCACGGAGCTTCTCTTCGATTCCTTCCGCACCCTCTTCGGACTTGCCGAAGCCGAGACCGTCGAGATTTCCCTTCTGACGATTCTCATTCTGACAGGATCCATTCTCGCGAAACTCTGGCTCGCCCTCTTTTATAAGAAGGTCGGCAAGCTCACCGATTCGTCCGTCATCCGTGCCGCCGCGGCGGACTCTCTCTCCGACTGCGCCTCGACGCTCGCCGTTCTTGTCTCTTCGATTGTGATCCGCTATACCGGCTGGGTGATCGTCGATGCCATCGTCGGACTCGCAGTCTCCGCCCTGATCCTGATCGCCGGCGTCCGGATACTGAACGAAACCAAAAATTCTCTCCTCGGTGAAGCACCGGTCGATGAGACCGTCCGCGCCATCGAGGCGATCGTCGCGGAATATTCCGAGGTCATCGGTGTTCACGACCTCCTTGTTCATAACTACGGACCCGGGCACCTCTTCGCTACCTTTCACGCCGAGGTCGACGGCGACGGCAACATCTACCATCTGCACGATGTCATCGACAACCTTGAGCGCGAGATTCACGAGCGCCTCGGTATCCTCTGCACCATTCACATGGATCCGATCGCCGTAAACGACGAGCGTACGGAAGCGCTCTGCCGCTTCGCGGAAGAATGTGTCGCCACGGTGGATCCGAAGATCACGATTCACGATTTCCGCGCCGTTATCGGCACCACCCATACGAATCTGATTTTTGACATCGTCCTTCCTTACGAAAGCCCGTTGACCCCGGACGAAGTCTGCGAGGCAATCGGAAAAGAGGTCGCCGCCCGCCACCCCGACTACTACTGCGTCATTACCGTCGACCGAGGATAACCCTTGACGCGCCTCTTTCTCCGAAAGCCCTATCGAAACAAAACCGAAAAAGTGCGTAAGACTCAACCCGTCTCACGCACTTTTTTCATTTTTCATTCTGCATTCTGAATTCTCAATTCTTAATTCGCAATTCTTAATTCTAAATTCTGCCCTCAAATATCCACTCTGTTTTTGATTTCTCCGTCAAAAAACGCACGGATATTTTCACATACAATCTCAAGACATCTCTCGCGCGCTTCATATGCGCCCCACGCCGCATGCGGTGTCAGAATAACATTTTCCCGTTCCCGGATTCTGTAAAGCGGGTCCTCGCTGCGAAGCGGCTCACCGTCATATACATCACTGCCGAACGCACCGAGCCGCCCCTCTTCGATGGCACACGCCACCGCTTCGGAATCCACGACAGCGCCTCTCGCCTCATTGACAAGAATCGCGCTGCGTTTCATCATACCGATTCTTTCGGCGTTCAGAAGATGCCGTGTTCCCTCGTTCAGAGGACAGTGAAGCGTGAGAATGTCGCTCTCGCGGCAGAGCGTTTCTATGTCGACACAGCAGAACCGCGGGTCTTCCCGCCTGCGGTTCACGATCACCTTTGCACCGAACGCCTCGGCAATTGCCGCGACCCGTCCTCCGATGTTCCCACACCCAACAATGCCCCATGTCTTTCCCGCAAGCTCGTGATACGCCGGAGAAAGAAGGTTCGGCACACCGGACGCCGTGTATCTTCCGTCCGCCACATAAGCACGGTATTCGGAAAGGTGCGTCATCAGCGACAGCACCGTCGCAAAAGTAAAGAGCGCAACGCTCTCGGTGGAATACGCCGGTACATTGACCACCGCCACACCGTGCGTCCTCGCGTCTTCAAGAGAAATATTGTCATATCCCGTCGCAAATTCGCAGATCAGCCGTAACTTCTTCGCGGCGTCAAATGCCGCCCGTCCGAAACGCACCTTGTTGATCAGCACAATGTCCGCATCCGCCACCCGCGCAGGGAGCTCCTCCTCCGAGGTCGTCGGATAAACGATCACCTCGCCGAATCTTTCCAGCGGCGCGAGCGAAAGATCTTCGCCGAGCGCCCGCCTGTCAAGCACCGCAATCTTCATCGCATTCTCCTTTGCTATACCGTTGCTTTTTATCTTTTATGTACCTGTTTTTTGTATTCGGAAAAACTGATGCCCACCATATTCCGGAAAACCCGGCTGAAATAAAACGGATCGGTATATCCCACTTCTGCCGCAATTTCATATGCCGGCGCGTCTCCCGCCTCGATCAGGTTTCTTGCCTTTCCGATCCGATACGCGGTCAGATAGTTGATCAGCGTGACGCCTTTTACCTTCTCGAAAATCCTGTGAAGATAATTCACGGACAGCCCCACCGCGTCGGCAATGTCGGGCGCCGTGATTTTTTCTTTATAATGCTCTCCGATGTACGCGATGGCGCGATCCACACTCCGCACGGCGGAGGGGGGTACACTGTCTCCGTATTCGGCTCTCGCGATCTGTACGGTGATCCGCGTCAGCTCGGAGAGCAGAAGAAGATATCGCGCCGCCGTTTCCGCGCGCCCTCCGACATCTCTCCGCGCAAAATGGCGGGAGATACGCTCGAGCATCGGGAGCACCGTGGAAAATTCTTTGTCGAGCCGCCCGCGTTTCGGCAGCAGGAAACAGTTTTCAAGATCCACCGATCCGAGAAGCTCGGTAAACGCTTCCCGCGACAGCGCATCCGTGTCATAGCGCTCATAGGTGTACGGTACACGGACAAGCGTTGTCGTGTGACGGTTCAGCGTCCCGGCGGGCGTCGAGGTTTCCCCGATCATATCGGGCGTAATCAGGAGAAAAGAGCCCTCGGGATATACCGTCGTCCTTCCGTTCACCGCACGGAAGGTAATGTCCCCGTCGGTCAGCGCGGTAGTCTCGAGATACTCGGTGTTCCCGCGCAGGCGGTTGCGGTAACGATAAGAAGATACCGTGCAGGAGATGTGTATTTTCGGAATCGAAAGCAGCGTGATTTTATAAAATTCCATAATTCCTGATAGAATTCTCCATGTTCTTTCATTCTTCGATTGTTTCGCGGTAAAAAGTCTGCTATACTGACATTGTAGCACATTCCGAAGATAAAGTAAAGATACAGGAGTAAATTTTCCAAACTTTTTATATTTGGAAAGTACATCACATGAAAACTTACGCAAAAAGAAAAACACTTCCCCTCGGCAGTATCCGCGCCCGCGGCTTTCTGAAAGAACAGCTCGAAAGAAGCAAGGACGGCATGGGCGGACACCTTCCCGAGATAGAACCCGGCATGATTGCCGATCCCTACATTCATAAGACCGTCGTCAAACAGTGGGACGGCGGCGAAATCTCCGGTTGGGGTGCCGAAATCTCCGGCAACTACTACGCCGGTCTGATTCAGCTTGCTTTTACACTGGACGACGAAGAACTGAAACGGAAAGCCGAAGAATGGGTGGACGCCGTTCTGAAGACACAGCGTCCCGACGGCTATCTCGGCACCTATAACGAACCCGACGCGAAGATTTACGAGGACTATAACGCGTGGGGCAATGCCTGCGGCATGCGTGCGCTCCTCTTCTATTATGAAGCGACCGGGAGACAGGATGTCTTTGATGCGGTCTATCGGTGTATGCTTTGGTTTGCAAAAGTGTGGTCGGGTGAACATAAAACCTGCTATGCCGGTGCCCTCATCACCGAGCCGGTGCTTTACTGCTATGAGCGTACCGGCGATCGCCGCCTCCTCGAATTTGCCGAAGAATACGCCGAATATCTCTGTAAGCACACCATCTTCGCGAACTCTTATCTTGATTTTACCGACCCGAAGCTCAAATACAATGCCAACCATACCGCCGCCTACGGCGTCGCCGTGCGCCTTCCCGCGCTTCTCTATGCCGCGACCGGCAAAAAGAAATATCTCGACGCTTCGGTGATGGGAATTGAGAAAATCCTGAAAAAAGGCGTGCACCTCTCGGGCGCTCCCGTCTCACAGTCGGAGTATGTCGCCCCCGTCAGCGCGACGGCGGAAGCGGAATATTGCGGCTTCACCTTCTTCAATACCACCTATATTCACATGGCGGCAATCACCGGGCAAGCACGGTACGGAGATCTGTCCGAGGTCGTTGTCTATAACGCCGCGCAAGGGGCAAAACGCAAGGACGAGCGCGCCATTGCTTACCTCTCCGCGCCGAATCAGATTACCGCCACCGAGAATTCCTCCCCCTGCATGGGAGATATGCAGCTCTATTCTCCCTGCTATCCCACCTCCTGCTGTCCCGTCAACTCGGTCGCCGTCGTGCCGGAGTTTGTCCGCGGCATGGCATGTGCCGACGAGGACGGCAATCTCTGGATTACGGCGTACGGTCCCGCTGAGATTCACTACGCGGGCTTTGACATCACCGTCGATACCCTCTATCCCTTCCGGGACGATATCCGTCTTACCGTCAAAAACCCCGAAAAATCCCTCTTTTGCCGCCTTCCCGAATGGTGCCGCGATTATACCGTCACGGTAAACGGGGAAAAAGCAGACATCTCACCCGACGGGGACGGCTATCTTCGCCTTCCCGATTTCTCTTCCGGTACGGTGGATCTTCACTTTTCGGCAAAGGCGCGCGTCGTTCATGTCGATGACAGCGACGCGGCAAAGAAATTCCCCCTCGCCTTTATGCGCGGCGCGCTCCTGTTTTCTCTTCCGATCGAAACCGAATGGGTTCCTTTTTACCCGAAGACGGAAACGCCACTCAAGCCCGAATGGCCGTGGTACCGTCTTCTCCCCGTTTCCCCGAAAGTAAATTGTCCCGACTCTCACGAACGCCTCGGCTACGAGAGGGATCTTTTTCCGTGGTCGGTTGCCGTTGACGAGACGCTGACATCCGACGCTCTCACTGTCGGATTCTCCGATCTCTCTGGCTATCCTTGGGAGAACCCGCCGATTTCCCTGACGCTTC
>CALAFS010000267.1 GCA_937892405.1 uncultured Clostridia bacterium | reverse complement strand
GCGAGTGTAGTTCAATGGTAGAATTCCAGCCTTCCAAGCTGGCCGCGTGGGTTCGATTCCCATCACTCGCTCCATAGGTATGCGCCCATAGCTCAGTGGATAGAGTGCCCGGCTACGAACCGGTAGGTCGAAGGTTCGAATCCTCCTGGGCGCGCCAAAAAACAGAGAGATAACCTTGCGTTGTCTCTCTGTTTTTTTCGTGTGCATAGGAGAGAGGCGACCGGCGACTTCATTCCTCCACGCCATGCACACAATCCAACGCATGCTCCGTACCCGCGCAAAAAAAAGCGCTCCCACTTCCCCCTTTCGGGGAATGAATTGAAGTTCGCATCGCGAACTTCCGTGAAGAGTTCGAATCCTCCTGGGCGCGCCAAAAAACAGAGAGATAACCTTGCGTTGTCTCTCTGTTTTTTTCGTGTGCATAGGAGAGAGGCGACCGGCGACTTCATTCCTCCACGCCATGCACACAATCCAACGCATGCTCCGTACCCGCGCAAAAAAAAGCGCTCCCACTTCCCCCTTTCGGGGAATGAATTGAAGTTCGCATCGCGAACTTCCGTGAAGAGTTCGAATCCTCCTGGGCGCGCCAAAAATAAAGAGGTAACCTCGCGTTGCCTCTTTATTTTTTCGTGTGCATAGGAGAGAGGCGACAAGCGACTTCATTCCTCTACGCCCTGCACACAATCCGACATTTCTTCCATACCCGCCTCCGCCGTACATGTCTTTTTCTATGCAAAGCGATGGTTCAAATTGACTGCCGTTTTTTATGCGTCAGTCCCTTTGTTTTCCTTTGTTACTGTATCTTCCGGTTTTGTGATTACGGGCTTCCCGTCCGAATTAAGAAGAGGTGTAATACCTGAACCGAAAGTATTCCGGATAATAAGATAAGTAACGCCTGTCTCTCTGTCTACGACAAGGCTGCTTTCCGGGTCGAAAAAGCCGCAGTCTTCCGAAAATACTTGCACAAATCTTTTTTCCTGCTTTTCTTTACTCATAAGTTATTCTCCTTAAAATTTTATTGTTTCGCGTCGGAAACTTCAAATACAAGTATGGCTTTTGCCGAAAGAGTAACGGCAACTGTCTGCAACTTCCAACCTTTTTCAGCATATTCGTTCGCCACCCGTTCAACCGCTTCCGCCATCTTTTTGGCGCGCGGATTATATTTTCCTACAACCGTTTTATATTTCATAACTCCTCCTTTTTCTTTTGTACCCGTTTCGCTCTTATGCTCTGTGTAAATAAAAGTCGCACATTCTGATTCTCCGTCCATGGTAATCTCATAAATCATACATTTTTCTCTGATGTTTATTATCCCCTATCTCTTACATTTTCTATTATAAGGATTATTTGTATAATGTGCTATCAGTTTTTGTAATTTGTTCGTAATTTTCTTTTCAAATATCAAAGCTCACCCCTCCGTCCAGAAGAAACGGAGGGGTGAGCTGTATTTTTTATTTTCTCATTTTCCGACAGGTTCCCCACTTTGTTCTTCCTCCCTTCTTTTCCGGAAGACGAAGAAACGACCGATCAGGTAATTCAGTAAAATCACGAGCGGCGTGGAGATCATTTTCGCTACCATTCCCTTCGCGCCGAGGACACTGCCGTCCACACCAAGCCACACAAGAAGCGGAACCGATCCCATTTCGATCACACCGACAGCGAGGCGGGAACCGTAAAATTTCGCCGCCTCCGAAAGGACTTCCTTCACCGAGCGGGCGACGCTGTGAAACACGCGGATCCTGTTCGCGAGATAGGAAAAGGTCACGGCACAGATCCATGAAAGAATGTTGGATACGGTCACAAGGGGCGTCTGTGCCATGCCGACAAGATTCAGAAGGTTGGCAAACACTGTATAGGACAGCCAGCTGACGCCCGTCGTCATCGCTGCCCAGAAAATATAGCGAAAAAACTGAAGCAGTTTTGAGTTCTTACTCACACTTTGCCTCCTCCGCATAGCGCTCGAGAGAAAAGCGGGAAAGTCTGATATGCTTGCGGTCTACCGTATAGGAGAGATACGCCTGCCCGTCGTACATGCGGACGAAAGGATAAAAACAGCTCTCCGTCATATCCGCTACAAGGACGGGCACACTGTGCGCGAGATCCTCCGTACACACTCGCAGAACGCCGAAACCGTTCCGATCCACCGGTGCGCTCACAAGATAGAGACTCCCCTTGTCAAAGACGAAATCCGCGCGGGAGCCGCAATCGGCGACCAGCGTCGGCGTCTGCCAGCGACATGTCCCAAGATCGTAAAAGGTCAGAAATCCCTGCTCGCAATCCGTCTGTCTGACAAAATAATT
>CALAFS010000266.1 GCA_937892405.1 uncultured Clostridia bacterium | reverse complement strand
GCTCGATCAGAAGAAAATCGAGTATACCGCACACAATTATTTACAATCCGGTGCAATTTCCGGTGCAGAGGTCGCCGCGGCACTCGGAGAGTCGCCCGAGAAAGTCTTCAAAACTCTGGTGACCGTCGGCAAGAGCGGCGCGCATTATGTCTTCCTCGTCCCGGTGGAAAAAGAGCTGGATCTCAAGCGGGCGGCGAATGCCGTCGGTGAGAAAAGCATCGAGATGATTAAATCAAAGGAGCTTCTCCCCCTGACCGGCTATATTCACGGCGGTTGCTCACCCCTCGGTATGAAGAAAACCTTTCCGACCGTGATCGACGAGAGCGTATGTGCCCTCGACCGCTTCTTTTTCAGCGCCGGTAAAATCGGCTTTCAGATCGAGATGGCGCCCGCGACCCTCGCGACGCTCCTCCCCTACCGTACCGCCGCCATCACGACCGGCTGAATTATCTCCGCCGCTTCACCTCACGGTTCCGCGGTAAAAAACCGCCTTCGTCAAAAAATAATTCTGAATTCTGAATTCTTAATTCTTCATTCTGAATTCTTAATTCTGCCCTTGCTTCTTTCCGTACCGGTTATCCTGTCTGATAATCTCGCCTTTGCCTGCGTGGAGAAGCTCGATCATGTGCGCGGGTGATTGCAATCTTTCTTCAAATGCCATGCCCGACAGGATCGGCTGTGTCGGGACATGCAGATCCGAGCCGCCCGTTACGATCTTGCCGAACGCCTCGGCATACACAGCGGCGAGCGTGTTCGCCCGTTTGTCTCTGCCTGCGTTCAGAATCTCGACGCCCTCCGCATTCGTAAAGAGACGGATATGATCAATATAATCCGCGAGTCGGAAGGGGTGTGCCTGCACCGCGAGCGCGCCGTGCGCCGCACAAAAATCGCAATACTCCCGCATCGACATCGAGAGAATCTCGGGATAGGAAGCAAGCTCTTCAAAATCCCAACCGTAGGTGAGCACATCGGTGCCTTTATAGGAATACTCAAAGCCGAAGAAGACCTGCAACCGATCCCCCGCGACCTCTTTCACCTCGCGGTATCCGTCCATAAAGCGATCAACCTGATCGCGATACGGAAGGGTTCTGTCCACCTTTGCATTTCCGTTCAGAAAATGGTCGGTCACGAAAATGCCGTCATAGCCGTTTGTAAGATACAGATCGACCATCTCGCGCGCGGACAGACGGCTGCACGCGCTGACTTTTGCCGTATGGCAATGAAGTTCGTAACGATACATGAAAAACGCCTCTTTTGATACTTTCTTTCGTCGATATTATAACACAATCGTCTCCCCCTGTCAAGGAATTCGGAGAAATCCGCACCGCCCGCAATAAATCGGAGAAAACCCCTTGACTTTACGATTTTCCTATGATAAAATAAAAAGGTAAAAGAATTTGTGTCCAAAGTGAGGGCTTAACAATGGGAAAGTGCAAGGAATGGTTCGAGAAAGTCAAGGCGGCGTGTGTCCGTGCATGGCAGGCGACCAAGACCTTTTTTGTTAATCTGTGGCATAAGATCGCCGGCTTCTTTTCGCGTGCGATTCCCGCGATCGGTCGCTTTTTCCGCGACCTGCCGAAGAATGTCGTGAATTTCTTCAAGCGCGCGATCCCTGCGACCGGCCGCTTCTTCCGCGATCTGCCGCACAACACGGTGACCTTCTTCAAAGAGTTCAAGTGGCCGGACAAAAAGGGCTGGGCACGCATCTGGGATAAGACAACGACGGGAATCCTGATTCTCCTGTTTGCCTCTCCCCTCCTGATCCTTGCCTACATTCTGATCTGGTTCATGGTGAAATAATCAAACGACGCGAAAAGGCGGAGCCGATACCGACATATCCGGCTCCGCCTTTTTTGTCAATTCCGAAAGGACAATCTGTGATTTTTCGCAAGTACTCTTGACAAGTTTTATCAAATTGTGTATGATTATAGGCGGACATCCGGTAAAAGGATTTTGTTTTCTACGAAAACGCAGGATAATTTCTTTAGCTATATTCACTTGGAGGTATACTATGGAACATATCATTGAAATCGAGCATCTGACAAAGTCGTTCGGCGATGTCAAAGCGGTCAAAGATCTCTCCTTCCATGTCCGGAAGGGAGAACTGTTCGCTTTCCTCGGCGTCAACGGCGCAGGAAAATCCACGACGATCTCCATTCTTTCGGGACAGCTCGAAAAGGACGGCGGCAATGTGAAAATTGCCGGAGAAGATATCGAACATTCACTGGCGCATATCACGCGCAAGCTCGGCGTCGTTTTTCAGAATTCCGTGCTCGATCAGCCGCTTTCTGTAAAGGATAATTTACAAAGCCGTGCCGCTTTGTACGGAATTACGGGGGAAGCGTTTGAAAAACGCCTTGCCGAGTTGGCAAAGCTCCTCGATTTTGAAGACCTGCTGTCCCGCACGGTAGGCAAGCTCTCGGGCGGACAGCGGAGACGCATTGATATCGCCCGTGCTCTGCTCCATCGCCCCGAGATTCTGATCCTCGATGAACCGACGACGGGACTCGACCCGCAGACGCGCCGCCTGCTTTGGGAAGTCGTCTCCTCCCTCCGCAAGAGCGAAGGCATGACGGTTTTCCTCACCACGCACTACATGGAAGAAGCGGCGGACGCCGACTATGTCGTCATTCTCGACGCGGGCGAGATCGTCGCAGAGGGCACGCCCCTCGAACTCAAAAACGCCTATACCGGTGACTTCATCACCTTCTACGGATTAAACGACGAACAGATCGCCTCTCTCGGTACGCCGTATGAAAAAATCCGCGACGCGGTACGCGTCCCGGTGCGTGACACCGCGGCGGCGACGGCAATGATCCTTACCCGCCCCGAGCTGTTTGCCGATTATGAAATCACCAAGGGAAAAATGGACGATGTCTTCCTCGCCGTCACGGGTAAAACCCTCACCGGCGAAAAGTCACTCTGACTCTGAAAGGCGGTAACGAACATGACAGGACTTCTTCCTTTAATCAAACGGAATACCAAACTTTTCTTCAAGGATCGCGGCATGTTTTTCTCCTCGCTGATTACGCCGATGATTCTGCTCGTGCTGTATGTCACCTTCCTCGCCA
>CALAFS010000265.1 GCA_937892405.1 uncultured Clostridia bacterium | reverse complement strand
CGCAACCGTATGCGTCGCGAGATCAAGAATCAGATGCGCCTTGAGTTTGAGGCGCGTGAAAGAGAGCGTGCCGCGGAGGAGGCAAGACTTGCCCTTCTGCGTGCGAGACGCCTCGAAGAGATCCGCCTCGCCGAAGAGAAGAAGCGCGCGGAAGAAGAAAAGCGCGCCGAGGAAGAGCGCCGTCGCGCCGAAGAAGAGAAGCGCAAGGAAGAGGAGCGCCTCGCTGAGGAAGCGAGACTTGCCGAAGAGGCAAGACTCGCGGAAGAAGCACGCCTTGCCGAGGAGGCTCGCCGTGCGGAGGAAGAACGCCTCGCCGAAGAGGCGCGAAAAGCCGAGGAAGCAAGGAAAGCGGAAGAAGCCCGCAAAGCCGAAGAGGCAAGACAGGCAGAGATCGCACGCCTTGCGGAAGAGGCACGCCGCGCCGAAGAGGCGCGTAAAGCCGAAGAAGCGAGACTTGCCGAAGAAGCCCGCCGCGCGGAGGAAGAGCGCCGCGCGAAGGATGCCGAGCTCGCCGAGCAGGTGCGCCGCGCCGCGGAAGAGGCAAGACTCGCCGCCGAAGAAGCCCGCCGTGCCGCCGAGGAGGCAAAGCGTGCGGAGGACGCCCGTCGCACTGCCGAAGAGCGCCGCGTAGCGGAAGCCCGCCGTGCGGAGGAACTGCGCAGAACGGAAGAGGCACGCCGTGCGGAAGAAAAACGCCGTGCCGAAGAAGCCGCCCGCAGAGCGGAGGAGGCAAGACTTGCCGCCGAGGCAAAGCGCGCGGAGGAAGAACGCCTCGCGGAAGAAGCGCGCATCGCCGCCGAAGAGGAAGCGAGAAAGGCGAGATATACCTATTCCTCCCGCATGGTGCATCTCCTGTTCCGTCATCCCGTGGATCCCAACATCATCGAGACGATCCGCGACATCATGAACGAGACGATTCACTATTTCGGAAAGGACGATGTCTATATCTCGGTCAGGGCGAGCCTGCCGAGCGAGGATGCCGTCGACCTCTTCTTCGCGAAGTTCCCCGATCAGGAAGAGGAGCTCCTTCTGAACATCATCAAGGTGCTCGGAAAGAAGAACCTCGGTATCGCGAAGGTTATTCTGGAATAAGAACAGTCCGCCGCACAAACAAGTGCGGCGGACTGTTGCTTTGTAAAAGGGAGGATTGAATTCAGAATTTAGAATTATGAATTCAGAATTATGAATTGCGTAAAATGCAAATAAAATTTTGCATTTTGCGTTATACTGTTGCGAGCTTCAGGGTGATGGTGATGCCGCTCTCGCCTTCTTCTACTGTTTTCGAGGCGGGGATTCCCGCGCCGCGGAGGGCGGCGAGCGCCGTGTTCAGCGCCTTGGAGAAGACGCCGATCTTTTCCGTTACGCCGCGCGCCTCCGCTCCGTCGACGAGCGAGTCGACAAGAGCCTCGGTGTCCGCGACATTCAGATGCTCGTCCGCGATGCGCCCGACCGCCGCACGCACCAGCCCCTCGTCGGGAAGGCGGAGCAGTGCTCTCGCGTGCCTCTCGGTCAGAAGATTGTCGGTGATCAGATCCTGGATCGGTTGGGAGAATTTCAAAAGGCGCAGTTTGTTCGCTATGTAGGACTGACTGACCCCGAGCTTTTTCGCCGCCTCCTCCTGCGTCCCGCCGCAGATTCTCAGCATGCCGTATACGGCACGCGCCTCTTCAAACATATTCATGCTGTTTTTTCCTTCCCGGGCGGAGTACGCCCCTTTTCTTTTTCTACCTTATTTTACCATGAGAAAAAGAAAAAAAGCGTCGCACCCTGTCGGGAAATCCGATTTTCTTATAAAAAAACGGACTGTCATGCGAAACGACAGCCCGTTTTTGCCTCTGTTGCCCTTAGAGCGGCTTTTTCGAGATTTGCGCGTACGCTCTCGGATACATCGTCGGCGTGTGCGAAATTTTTTCCACCGTGAGAAGCGGACGCTCGAACACCTCGCCTTTGTACTTCAGCGCGATGTCCTCCCCCTCCGTGAGCTTTCCGCCGAGCAGGGAGATTCCACGCTTTGCCTCCCGCACCTCGAAGAGTGCGTTTTTTCCCTTCATCGCGATCATCTGACCGCCGACACGCACGAGGGGAAGGCATAATTCCACGAGGATTTTCATCGCGGCAACCGCACGGGAGACTGCGATATCGAACCCTTCGCGGAGCGACGCGTCATGTCCGAGATCCTCCGCCCGCGCTGCCCGTGCCGTCACATTCGTAAGTCCGAGGCGCTCTGCACACCCCTTGACGAAATTCACTTTTTTCTCGGTGGAGTCCACCGCGAAGACCGTGATGTCCTCGCGGAGCAGGGCGAGCGGCAGGGTGGGGAAGCCCGCTCCGCATCCGATGTCGATCACCTTTGCCCCCTGCGGCAGAAGGCGGGCGAGGGGCGCGCAGTCGAGATAGTGGCGGAAGACGATCTCGGACGGATCGGTGATCGCCGTCAGATTGTATTTTTCATTCTCGGCGAGAAGATGCTCGGTGAGAAGAAGAAACTTTTCGTTTTTCGTTTTGGAGAGAAGGGACGCGTATCCGTTCTCGGAAAAACACGCGTTCATCTCCGAGAAAAAGGCGTTTCGATCGACAGACATAAAAAACCTCCTGTCGTTTTTCTTTATTGTACCACCCGCCTTCGCCCTTGTCAAGAGGAAAGGGCTCGCGCGAAGAAAATCGTTATCTTTTTAACAAAAGATATTGACGAAAGAGTAAAAATATGGTATGATAGAGAACGGTAAAAAATATTTTAACCGGGTTTCCGGAAAAAGGAGATTTCAAAATGGCAACTTACAACAAGAAAACCATTGAAGATGTCGATGTCGCCGGCAAGACCGTACTGGTCCGTTGCGACTTCAATGTCCCGATGAAGGACGGTGTCATCACCTCGGATAAGCGTATCGTCGGCGCGATGCCCACCATCGAGTATCTCATGAACCACGGAGCAAAGGTCATTCTCTGCTCTCATATGGGTAAACCGCACAATATCTTCACCGAAGGCTTCGGTCTGACGAAGAAGGAGAAGAAGGCGGTCGAGGCTCTTCCCGCTGAAGAGCAGGCAGCGGCAAAGAAAGCCTATCTCGAAAAGGCGCTGAAGGACGATAAGAAGAAACTCACTCTCCGCCCGGTCTGCGACAGAATCAATGAGCTTCTCGGCACAAAGAAAGTGACCTTTGCCGAGGACATCACCGGTGCCGATGCGAAGGCGAAGATCGCCGCGATGAAGCCCGGCGAGGCGGTTCTTCTTGAGAACACCCGTTTCGATGCCAGAGAAGAGAAGAACGATCCCACCATGGCAAAGGAGCTTGCCTCCCTCGCCGACATTTTCGTCAACGACGCGTTCGGCGCCGCGCACAGAGCGCATGCCTCCACTGCCGGCGTTGCGGACTATATCCCCGCTGTCTGCGGCTACCTGATCCAGAAGGAAATCACCGTGATGGGCAAGGCACTCTCGAATCCCGAGAGACCCTTCGTCGCCATTCTCGGCGGTGCCAAGGTCGCGGATAAGCTCAATGTCATCGACAACCTTCTCTCGAAGGTCGATACTCTTATCATCGGCGGCGGTATGTCCTTTACCTTCGCCGCGGCAAAGGGACTTTGCGTCGGTAAATCTCTGCTTGACGAGACCAAACTCGACTATTGCCGCGAGATGATGGCAAAGGCGAAGGAGAAGGGCGTCAACCTCCTGCTCCCCGTCGATACCGCCATCGCAAAGGACTTCCCGAACCCCATCGACGCACCGATTGATGTGCAATATGTCGATGTCGATAAGATCCCCGAGGATATGGAAGGACTTGACATCGGACCCAAGACCGCGAAGCTCTTCTCCGACGCGATCCTCGCCGCGAAGACCGTGGTCTGGAACGGACCGATGGGCGTGTTTGAGAACCCGACGCTTGCCAAGGGCACGATTGCCGTGGCACAGGCTCTCGCCGACAGCGACGCTGTGACGATCGTCGGCGGCGGTGACTCCGCGGCGGCTTGCGAGCAGCTCGGCTTTGCCTCGAAGATCACGCACATCTCCACCGGCGGCGGTGCTTCCCTTGAGTTCCTTGAGGGCAAGGATCTTCCCGGTATCTCCTGCCTGATGGACAAAGACTGAGTCTTCGGAGAGTTACCATGAGAAGAACAGTCATTGCCGGCAACTGGAAAATGAATATGACCCCGAAGGCGACGAAGGCTTTCATCGAAGAGCTTGCGCCGATGGTGCGGGGCATGGATCAGTGTGACATCGTCCTCTGCGTTCCTTATGTGGACATCGCCACCGCGGTAGAAGCCGCGAAGGGCACGAACATTCACATCGGCGCGGAGAATGTCCACTTTGCGAAGAGCGGTGCCTACACCGGAGAGGTGAGCGCCGAGATGCTCACCGAGATCGGGACCGAGTATGTCGTTATCGGACATTCCGAGAGACGCCAGTACTTCGGCGAGACCGACGAGACGGTGAACCTGCGGACAAAGGCGGCGCTTGCCGCCGGGCTGAAGGTCATTCTTTGCCTCGGCGAGGTGAAGGAGCAGAGACTCGCCGGCATTACCGACGAGGTCGTCTCCATGCAGACGAAGCTCGACCTCGCGGGTGTCAGCGCAGAAGAGTTACAGAATGTCATCATCGCCTATGAGCCCGTCGGGGCGATCGGCACGGGTCTGACCGCTACGCCGGAGCAGGCGGACGAGACCTGCGGCGTGATCCGCCGCACTGTCGCTTCCCTCTACGGAAAGGACGCGGCGGAGGAGCTGACGATCCAGTACGGCGGCTCGATGAACGACGGCAACTGCAAGGAACTGCTCGCAAAGACCAATGTCGACGGCGGTCTGATCGGCGGCGCCTCGCTGAAAACCGATAAATTCACCACCATCGTCAAAGCGGCAAATTAAATTCGTAAACTTTCCTTAGCATTTCAGACGACGGAAAAACGAACAAAATATCCCGGGGAAATCTCCCCGGGATATTTTGTTTTCTACCTATTATATTATATGGAACTTTTTGTTGTCGCGAAGTTGCACACCGTGTAAACTTTGGCTTACTTTTCTTCAAAATGGAACTTGCAGGAAGCGAAGTCGCAGGCGTCAAATCTCGGCACCAGTCCGACATGCGTCAGCGTCGCGCCCGAGAGGATCAGTCCGAGTTCTCTGACATAGTAGCGCTTGCTCTCGTCGAGTCCCGTCGCCTTGAAGCGCACGACCTCACCGTTCGCTGGGTTCAGTCTGCGGTAGAGGGTCAGCACCGAGCGGCTCTTGTCCTTCGCCACGACATGGAAGCCGAAGTATCCCGAGCTGTGCGGGTCGGCGATCCGATAGAGATCGCCGTCGAGGATCAGATCCTCGTTTGCGAGGTATTCTTTCACCTGCGCGCGCACCGCGGCAAGGTCGTCTTCCGTCAGCTTTGTGGTGTCAAGCTCGTAGCCCGTCGCACCCAGCGCCGCGATGTCTCCGCGCGTCGAGAGGGGCGTGATCCGCTTGACCTGGTGGTTCGGCACCTCGGAGACATGACAGCTCATCGAGGAGAGCGGGTAGACGATGGAGGTTCCGTACTGGATCCGCGTGCGCTCTTCCGCATCGGAGTCGTCGGAGGTCCAGATCTGCGGGAAGTAGGCGAGCACCGCGGGATCAAAGCGCGCACCCCCGCCCGCGCAACCCTCGAAGAATACCTTCGGGTTGGCGCGCACGATACGCTCGAAGAGATCATAGACCCCGAGCGCGTAGCGATGGGAGAATTCTCCCTGTCTGTCGGCGGGGAGCCCGAGGGAGAAGAATTCGGTCACATTGCGGTTGTAGTCCCACTTCACATAGTCGATCGCGTTTTCCGAAAGCACCTTGTTCACCGATGCCACGATCGTGTCGCGCACATCTTCGCGCGTCAGATCGAGCATGCGCTGACGGCGGGAGTAGCAGGGGAGTCTGCCCGGTACGCCGATCGCATAGTCGGGGTGCTCGCGGAAGAGGTCGGAGTCTTCGCTTATCATCTCCGGCTCGAACCAAAGACCGAATTTCATCCCGAGCGCATGCGCGTGCTCGATGACGGGCGTCAGCCCGTCCGGCATCTTCTCCGTATTGACAAACCAGTCGCCGAGTCCCGAGCGGTCGTTGTTGCGCACGCCGAACCAGCCGTCGTCGAGCACGAAGGTGTCGATTCCCGTATCCCTGACCGCGTCCATGATGGCGATCAGTTTTTCGGGCGTGAAGTTGAAGTAGGTGCCCTCCCAGTTGTTGATGAGGAGAGGACGATGCGCGTGTACCTTATCCGCGGGCATCAGGTGCGCACGGAACGCGTCGTGAAACGCTCGGCTCATGCCGCCGAGTCCCTCGTCGGAGTAGGCGATGACCGCCTCCGGTGTTTCAAAGGACGCACCGGGGAACAGCTCCCATGAGAAGCCGAAGTCGTTGATACCGCCGAGAATCAGGGCTTCGCCGCTCGAAAGTCCCTGCGCCTTCAGCACATAAGAAGAGGAGTAGACGAGACTGACGCCGTATGCCTCTCCCTGCGTCTCGGTCGTGTGCTTGCCGAGAATTCCGAGGAAGGGGTTCAGCACCGCCGAGGAGGTCGCGCGCTTCGAGTCGATCGAGACGACCCCGTGGCGCATCGGCGCGCGCTCGGGCGTCCGTTCTTTCGCCCATGCACCCTCGAGCGCGAGAAGATCGTAGTCGTCCTCCGGCAGACTGAGGGCGAAGGAGTAGGCACGCTCAAGACGCAGAGGCATTTCCGAAAGGTTGCGGTACACCGCCCGCCTTGCGATCACCGCCGCGTCGTCGTACACCGTGTAATAAAGATCGGCGGCGAAGAGGGAATAGCGGTCGAGAAGATGAATCACGAGCGTCTCCCCGCCCGAAAGGGAAGGCATACCGGAAATGCGCGGCTTCTCGGGCAGGATCTCATATCCGTCGAAGAGAAGCTCCGTCAGCCTGTCTCCCGTCGGGGAGGTGACCGAGACGGTCGGCTCGCGGTAGTCGCCGTTGCCGAAGAAGGTCAGCTCGGCGGGAATGTTGTGATAAGTGACAAAAGGATCAAAGGCGCCCGGCGCCGACGGCACACAGGAGCCGCCCCCGCCCGATCGGGTGAAGAACAGCGGGTCGTGCGCGATGCTCGCGCCGAAATAGAGATGTTCGGGATACCCCGAGGCATTGACGGTGAAGGCGTAGGTGATTCCTTTTCCGTCGAGGAAGAAGGTTTGCGTATTTTTGTCGAATGTGATTGCCATGGTCGGCTCCTTTCCGCATGGACTCCGCACCGTCGGTTTTTCGGAGAGAACGAAGCGGTTTTCTCTTTTTTGACGGCGCAGACCCCGGTCGCAGACAGTATACCATATTCCGCCCCCGCTGTCAATCGCCCCGTCCGAAATTCTACGGTACGGCGAAGTTCTAATAAATTAGAACCAAGTCACCGCCGCCGTGATGTCGCACAAAAAATCCGACCGCCCTTTGTGCAACCCGAACAAAAAGAATCGAAAAAAACCGTGATATTGCCCATGGAAAACCGCCGTCCGATCTGCTAAAATAGAATCATCAAAAAATATTTCGCAAGGAGAAACAAAAATGGCAGGTCTTTCCCTCAGACACATTTACAAGAAATATCCCGGCGGCGTTACCGCCGTATCGGATTTCAACCTCGAGATCAAGGACAAGGAGTTCCTGATCTTCGTCGGTCCCTCGGGTTGCGGTAAATCCACTACCCTCCGTATGATCGCGGGTCTTGAAGAGATCAGCGAAGGCGAGCTTTACATCGGCGACCGCTATGTCAACGATGTCGCCCCGAAGGACAGAGACATCGCGATGGTGTTCCAGAACTACGCTCTGTACCCCCACATGACCGTGTTCGACAACATGGCATTCGGTCTGAAGTTGCGCAAGGTGCCGAAGGAAGAGATCAAGCGCCGCGTGGAAGAGGCTGCCCGTATCCTTGACATCAGCCACCTGCTCGAAAGACGCCCGAAGGCTCTGTCCGGCGGTCAGAAACAGCGTGTCGCGCTCGGCCGTGCGATTGTCCGTAACCCGAAGGTCTTCCTTCTCGACGAGCCGCTGTCCAACCTGGATGCGAAGCTCCGTGCCAGCATGAGAACCGAGCTGACCAAGCTGCACAACAAGGTGCAGACCACCTTCATCTATGTTACGCATGACCAGGTCGAGGCTATGACGATGGCGACCCGTATCGTCGTTATGAGAGACGGTATCATCCAGCAGGTAGACACGCCTCAGAACCTCTATGACAGCCCCTGCAACCTCTTCGTTGCCGGCTTCATCGGCACGCCGCAGATGAACTTCATCAACGGCAAGCTCCTCAAGAAGGAGAACGATCTGTTCGCCACCTTCGGCGAGACCGAGATCAAGCTCCCCGCCGACAAGGCGAACAACCCCGCCCTCAAGGAATACATCGGGCAGGAGGTCATCTTCGGTATCCGTCCCGAGGCGATTCACGACGAGCCGATGTACCTTCAGACCCTCTCCGAGACGACGATGGATGTCGATGTCGATGTCACCGAGCTGATGGGCGCGGAGATCTACCTCTACCTCAAGTTTGCGGGTATGGAAGATGCCACCAACGACAAGGACATCATCGCGAGAGTCTCCTCCCGTTCGCAGGCGCGTGCCGGCGATAAGATCAAAGTCGCGATCGAGGCTTCCCGTATCCACATCTTCGACAAGGATACCGAGAAGTGCATCTGCCACTGATCCCCCTCCTTTTGACGCACATGTAAACTTTCGCGTGAAAAATATTCAGAATTTTATGAAAAAATACTTGACGCGCGTAAATTTATTTGCTATAATATAAGCAGTATATAATATTATCAGCCGGAAACGGAGAAAGAGGTAACGGTATGAACGGTGAATCCATGAATGTCGCGGCGGAGAACAGCGTTCCGATGACAGCACAGGAGCGTAAGGTCACCCTCGCGAACAAGAAGAAGACCATCGCGCAGAGCCAGAGAAGTGTTGTAGTCGCACTTGACGATTACAAGAAAGCGGCGAAGAAACTGCAGAAGAAAGCCAATGTCAACGCGAAGTTGCAGGCGGCGTCTGCGGCGAAGCCGAGAAACTATTCCAAGAGAAACAAGGCAGAGCTTGCACAGGCGGCGTATGACGCTGCCGATGCGGAGGTCAAGGCGATTGCCGAAGATATCCGTGTGAAGATGGAAGATGTCGCGGCGCAGTATGCGGAACTCCGCGAGATCCTTGCCGACAAGCGTAAGCTCGTTCTGAAGTCCGAGACCGAAGAGGCGGATTTCGTTCAGTATGTCGAAGTACATAAGGCGAGAATCGAGGGCACCTACGGCATCGTTCTTCCCGAAGAGCCCGCTCCCGTCGAAGAAGAGCCTGTGGAAGAGGAGAAGAAGGAAGAGCAGGCACCTGCATTCCCGTTCCCGCCCTACGGCTTCCCGATGTATCCCCCGGTTTACAATATCTATCAGCCCGCGGCTCCCGCACCAGCAGCAGCACCCGCTCCCGCCGCCGCGACCGAGACCCGTCCGGAAGTGAAAGTGCTTCCCGTCAATGTCGATATCTCGAAGGCGGTCGAGAAGGCGGTCAACACCGCGCTTACCCGTTTCGCGAGCGAGTTTGAGACGAAGTTGAACGATTACATCGCTTCCATGCCCGCACCGAGCGGACTTTCCTCCGCGACCGTCAAGGCGTATGAGATGGAAGTTCAGGTTTCCGAGGATGAGAAGTTCCTGATGGATAAACTCGCCGCCATGGTCGAGAACATCAAGGCGATCAACGAGAAGATGCTTGAACTGAACGACGCATATGCCGACATCACCGACAAGCAGAAGGAGATCTCCGAGCAGCAGAAGAAGACCAACGATATCCAGCGTTACACGCTTCGTGAACAGCAGGGTGTTCAGGTCAACCAGAAGGTTATCGGTAAGGATCAGATCGCTGTCGTCGAGGAGCAGACCGCTGTTGCCGAGCAGCAGAAGGCTGCCGTAGAGCGTCAGCAGGCGATCCTCGAGGCACAGACCGAGGTCGCGAAGGATCAGGCGATGCTCATCGACGCGCAGACCGAGATCAGCGAGGCGATGAAGTCCATTGCTTCCGCGCAGAACGACATCGTTACCGCGCAGGAGAACCTCACCAAGAGCAACAACGAGAACATGGAAGCATGGAAGGCTGTCGCCGACATGCAGAATGAACTCAACAATCAGCAGAAAGAGACTGCCAATGCACAGAAGGCTCTCGCCCGCGATCAGAAGACCGTCAGCGAGAAGCAGAAGGCGGCAGAAGAGCTTCAGGCAGGTATCCTTGACGGCTTGAAGACTATGCTGAAGGACAATAAGTCCCTGTCCGATGCCCTCGAGAGAGAGCGTGCAAAGCTCCAGAAGAAGGCAGACAAGAAGGCAGAGGAGAAGAAGGTCGAAGAAGCACCCGTAGCAGAGCCTGTTACCCTTGAGGCGGCGGAGCCTGTCGAGACCGTAGAGGCAGAGGCTGCCGAGCCTGTGGCTGAGACGACGCCCGAGGCGTAATTCACCCCTCTTCCCAAAGACGCAGACATTCGTTGAAAGACTCTTCTTCCGCCGTGCGGAGAAGGGAAATCACACGAGAGAAACCGGAGACACCGTCTCCGGTTTCTTTTTTGTCCGCAGACGGCAGCCCTTCGTTCGCCACGCCTTCCGCGGCACGGGAACACCCCGTACCCGCCTTTTTCGCCTTGTCGGACGCGTACATGTCCCGCATGCGCTCCGTCACCTCACGATAGTTCCGAAAGGGGCATAAAAGCCCCTCTTCGGGCGCGAGAGCCTCGACCGTGTCACAGAGGCGTCGGCATTTGTCACTTGCTGTGAGCAGGCGGCAGGGCGTGTGACAGAGGAGGGAGAACACCCCGCCGTGAAAGCGTTCGGAAACCGAGATTCGTGCCACAGCGCACACACGGGCGAATTCTTCGTAGGAGCGCGGCGCGAAGAATCCGGCACCGTATCTTGCCGCGAGACGGGAGAGCACGGCACCGTCCTCTTTCGGGTGAAAGGCGGCGATGACGATTCGCCACCCCATCGCGGGAGCGGACCGCATCAGCTCTCCGAGCCACGGATCCCCGACCGATCTTTTCCGCGGGATCAGCAAAAGGAGATTTTCTTTTTTCGCGTCCTTTTCGGGGAGGGAAAAGCAAAGATCGGGCGTCGCGCGGCACCTGCTCCCACCCGGGATCCATGCCTTCACTGCCAAAAGATCTTCCGCCGTCCGCAACCCGAGATAAGAAAAGCGCGGGAGAAGATGTCTGACAATCCTTTCCGATCGCCCGTCGCGAAAACCGCCGATTCCACCACCGTAAAGAAAGAGGGGAATCCCCCGTTTTTCCGCATAAGAAAAGAGGACGGCGTAACAGAGAAGAGAGCGGAAGCTGCTCTCGCTCTGAAGGAGATTGCCCCCGACCGCCACCATGGCGGAGGAGCCGCAGATCGCCTTTTTCAGGGAAAGAAGGTCACGGCGTGTCACCGCCCTCCCACCCTTTCTTTCTCCGCTGCGTGAGAGGACGCGATAGGGAATACCGCGCGCGCACAGCCGCTCGGTAAAGATCCGCAGTGCTTCCTCGTCCCCGAGATTTCCGAAGCCGAAATAACCGACCAGCAAGAGCGGCTTTTTCTCCATCTCCCCACCTCCTTTTGTTTATTTTTTCCGAAAATCCGAAAGATATAAGGGGCACCCCAAAATGGGGTGCCCCTTATACAAAGCATAGGCTCAGTGCGTCGTTTCTTCACTCGCAAGATGCCGGAAGGAGAGGATTCTGCCGCCTTCTTCCGCGCTTTTTGTAAGAGTTTCGATGAGCTTTACCGACATCGCCGCACTTTCGGGCGGGTTGATCGCGTCGATCTTCCGATCGCCGTCCGCAAGGGAGCCGATAAAGAAACGGATCTCGTTTTCATAAAAGTCGTCACCGTGAAAATCCAGCGTAAAAGGCTCACCCCCGCGCGGGCAGACCGTCACGACATCTCCCGTACAGTCGACTGTCGCCCGCTCAAAAGATACGCGGAAGTCCGCGGTGAACGGAAGTCCCTCCTCACTCCAATCTCCGATGGCAAGCATCGAAAAATCTTCGTATTGTAAAGAAGAGTAGGCAATTTCCATGTGA
>CALAFS010000264.1 GCA_937892405.1 uncultured Clostridia bacterium | reverse complement strand
TATGCTCGTTTTTTTATTATTTTTTTGAGCTTACCCCAACATTTATTATAGAACCGTTCTTTTCTCCGTCTTCGCATGACGCGTAAAGCCTCGCTGTGCCCGGACAAACCGGAAGCACGGCGAGGCTTTATGTCATGCTATATAGAAACGATCATGGGTGCGCGTGGCGCTGTACCTCTTTTGCTTCCTCTTTTTCCGTGCGCATGCCTGCCTTCTTTTTCGTCCGATAGGATCTGAAAATTCCGACTACCGTCGATACAATCAGTACCACATTGCATACTACGCCCGAGACGCTCGGCACAAGCCACGAATATATAAGCCAGAGTACATCACTGAAAATGGCAATATAGCGCGTTCTGTCCGGCTTTTCCTGCCAGAGAGCGATCAGCATGAGAGTGCTTCCCGCGGCGCAGAGCAGGGGACGGAAGGAGAATCCGCCGACAATCCATTCCGCGATCGGCGAGCTCAAGCTCCCCAGGATGAACAGGCAGGGAATCCACACACGGTCAAATCCCGCCCTGCGCCCTCGCTCGGCATAAACCACCGTCGCCACCGCGTCGATGGCGTTCAGCACTGCGGCACTGTATCCTCCGAGACAAACAAAGGAGGATACCCACAGGAGATCGGAAAGGCAACGCAGCTTCAGAAGGTTCTCCCGTTTCAGAGAAAGAAAGATAAAAATATTTTCAAGTATGGCGATTCCGCCAAGAATTTCGCCGATCCATTGTAGCGTGGTCATTCATTGCTCCCGACGGCGGTTTGCCGTTTTTTGTGTATAAATGTAAAGAATGCAGTGCAAAAACTCACTTTTTCAGAAAAACTTCGATCACCGGGACCGCCACATTCGGTTTCACCACCGGAAGCTCGAAGACGAGAAGGTCCTCACCGGTGGAGCACCCTTCCGAGAAGTGCTTGACGCCGCCTTCCGTGAAACGGATCTCGCTGCCGTCATGTAAGAACTGCGCGTATTCCACCCGTCCGGCAAGACCGCGGATCTCAAGGAAGATGTACGGGTAATCGAACACATGGATATAGAGGCGCTCGCCGTCCTCGCTCTGGGTGTACCGACAGGATTTCGGCATCGTGGCGAGCAGATCCGGCTCCGCCATGGTGCTGCCGTAGATCGAGCGCCCGTTGAGTCTCAGCCACTCGCCGTATACGCCGAGCGCACGGTTTGCCCGCTCGTCAAAAATGCCGCGTGCTGTCGGTCCCACATTCATGAGAAGGTTTCCGCCGCAGGATACGGTCGTAATCAGCATTTTGATCAGCTGCTCGGGCGACTTCCATGTCATCTCGTCGCGGTAGTATCCCCACGACCCCGAGAAGGTCTGACATGCCTCCCAGGTGACAAGCTCGCCTGTCTCCTTGTGGCGGAGCCATTCGGTCGGCTGGTACTGCTCCGGCGTCCAGAGATCCTGCTCGAGCCCGGTGCGGTTGTCGATCATAATTCCGGGCTGTAACGATCGCGCGAGAGAAACCAGCTTCTCCGCTTCCCAGTCGTCCTTTCCTTTGCCCTTCATCCATGCGGGATCGGAGGGCTGTTTCTCAAAAGAATAATCAAACCACAGAATGTCGATCTTTCCGTAGTTTGTGAGAAGCTCGCGCACCTGATTTCTCATGTATTCCGCGTACTTTTTCATGTCCCGTCCGCGGTTTTGTTCCTCCGCGTCGGGGTCGTCCCGCCGCGGGTGATTGTGGTCGATCGTGTAGTCCGGGTGGTGCCAGTCGAGCAGGGAATAGTAGAATCCCACTTTCAGCCCCTCCGCACGGAATGCGTCGGCATATTCCCGCACGAGATCCCGTCCGAACGGCGTGTTCGTAATCTTGTAGTCGGTGTAGGCGCTGTCAAAAAGGCAGAAGCCTTCGTGATGCTTTGTCGTCAGCACCGCGTATTTCATGCCCGCTTCTTTGGCGCGTCTTGCCCATTCCTTCGCATCGAAAAGATCGGGATCG
>CALAFS010000263.1 GCA_937892405.1 uncultured Clostridia bacterium | reverse complement strand
TCGCGGAAGACAAGCACCTTTCCGTCTTCGGCTCCGATCCGATAGCGTCCCGTTGCGACGGGCAGAAGGCGGAAGATGTCCGCCGCCTTACCGAGGGTCACATGTCCGTCGTCACCGACCGCGAGGTATCTTCCGTCCGTCGTGCGGATTCTGTAACGGTTCTCTCCGCATGCCTCGAGGAGGAAGGCATCCGCCCCCTCGCCCGACGGAATGAGTGCGTCACCCGAGACGACGAGCCGCTCGACGATCCCCGAGCGATCCCATGTGTCGGGCGTTTCGATCGTCACGGGAGCGGTAAGATCCACCGCCCAATAGTTCTTTGTCGGGAGCCAGACGGTGAGAAGGGAGCGCTCATCCCAGGTTCTGCCCGCGTGCTCGTAGTCGATCATCGGGATCTCGTGTCCGTTTGCCGTCAGGACTCTGACGGCGACCGTGTGCTCTGTCGCACAGGCGTTATCTTCAAGGCAGGGGACACAGCCCTCCGCGTCGGGGGCGAAGGTCACGACCTCTTCGATGTCGCCGGGGAGTCTCGCGTCTCTTGCCAGCGTGATCGGACCGCGCGTGAGTGCCACATGATAAAAGGCGTTCTCGTCGGTCGGATCGGGGAGCGCGTGATGGAGCTTTGTCCGCATGTCAAGGGTCAGGACGATCTCCTCCCCCGCACGGAAGGCGCGGCGAATGTGCGCGTAGTCTCCCGCCGCCGTCGGAATCTTCTCACCCGCGACCGCGAGCGTTGTCCGCGTCGAGAAGGCGGGGATCCGCAGGGCGAGATCAAAGAGCGGCGTGTCTTCATCAAATGAGATCCGCACGGTATCTCCCTTCGGGTAGTCGGTCACCATGTGCAGGGTGACTTTCTCTCCACCCGGCAGGGGCAGACGCGCCGTCATCGGCGCATACAGATTGACGGCGATGCCGTCTTCCTTTGCCATGAGAGCGAATTTGCCGATCAGACCGGGACCTGCCGATCCGATGCAGGCGCAGCAACCGTAAAAGGTGCCGTCCGCCATGATTTTTTTGCCGCCCACCCCGCGCAGGCGCGTGTTGAAGAGCAGGGGACTGTAACTGTCAAAGGGCAGATTGCCGTTGCGTTCGTCTTTGTTATAATTGAGGGAGCCGAGCAATGCATTGTAAAGAGATCTTTCCATTTCGTCCGCATAGGCGGCGTCGCCCGTGAGACAGAGGAGCTGATAGCAGAACTTCATCCATGTCACGGTCACGCAGGTTTCCTGCATGGTGCCGTTGTATACCGTGCCCGCTTCTTTTACAATCGTGTGGTCGAACAGCTCGTGCGTGCAGCCCGAAGAACCGATCACCGAGATCTCTGTGAGACGCACGCGCTTTGCGAAATTCACCACCGCCCGCCGCCATTTTTCAATGCCGGTCACGCGGTAGTATTCGAGCAGACCTTCAAAACAGCTCATCATCTCGTACGCCTTCACGACGGGATAGTCGTGCGGGTCGATGCGATCCTCGGCGGCAAGCTCGAAGAGACTCAACCCCGGCGTGCGGATCACGCCGCAGTCGATGATATAGGTCGCGAAATCGAGATATTTTTTCTCCCCCGTCAGCTGATAAAGTCTCACGATCGGCTCAAGAAGGGAGGAGGAATTCATGCCGAGCCAGTGGTCCGAGGTCTCCGTGATCGGCGTCTTGCCGTCTTTGCGGTCGCCGAGCGTCGCGATCATGTAGTCTGCCTGACGGCACATGCACGCGGTGATCTTTTCGGTCAGTTTTTTGTCACGGCAGATTTCGATGAAGTATTGCATGCCGAGCAGGACATACTTTCTCGACCAGATGTCCCATCCGTGATACTGATGTCCGACGGAATAGGAGGAGATTCTGCCGAGGGAATCCTCCGTGCTCATCATGTCGCATACCGTGTCGGTCAGCACTTTGTAAAGCGCGGGATTCTGCGTATAGGAATAAACGAAGCACGCGCCGCGCATCATCTTGCCCCAGTATTCACCCCGCCATCCGTCGTCGGCGTCGTCTGCCTTCGGCTCCGTGGCGCGGAACTGGGTGACGAACTTTTCCCACAGCGGCGCGTCGAGGAGCTGATACTCTTCGATGAAGCGCACCGCATCGTCAAGTTCGCCCGTAAGATGCAAAGCCCCCTCGCCGAGAGAGAAGAGGCGGTCGGTCTTCAACCTGTCATGATAAAACGGGTGTGCATCGTACAAATTTTTCAGAGAAAGAGAAGACATGGAAAAACCTCCGGATCATGTCGGATTTTATAAGTTGTTACCAGTATACCGCATCGCGCAGGAAAAGTCAAGTACGGAGAAGTGGTTATTTCGCACGAAAACGGTCGCGGAATCCCGACGGCACCTCTCCGACCGTCCGTCGGAACGCTGTGCGTAAGTCTTGCCCGCGCGAAAAAATGCAATTTCCCGAAAAATTTCAAATTTCCCCTACACAAAGCGGACAAAGTGTGCTATACTATGAGTAAAATTCATGAAAAAAATCGAAGGACAACGATATGAACGAAAGAGAAGTTGCCGAAGTGCGGCGCACCCTCCGCCCGGAGCGGAGCACGATTCCCGCCGTCTACGGCTGTTATGTCAATGCCGAGGGGCAGATCATCGCGAAGTTCTGCCGTTCCTTTGCCCTGATGGGCGAGGAGGAGAGCGAGAAGTATCTCTCCCTTTTCCGCCGCGTTCTGACGGGTACCCTCTACCGCAACCTCATCGACATTCCCTTCGCCAATTCACAGGTCGCGGGCGGGGAAGAGCACGGACTTCTGATGACCCTGCGTAAGACGCACCTCGAGGACGAGACCGCACGCGATACCTTCTTCTCCCGCGTCGCCGCGAGCGTCCCCTCGGAGGACAACTTCGTGATTCTGCTCGGTTGTGCCGCCTATGATGTGGTGAAAAAACACAAGGACGGGGAAGAGGAGGGCGACTCCTCCGAGATGTATACCTACCTCGTCTCGGCGATCTGCCCCGTGAAGTCGACGAAGTCCACCCTTTCCTATAACGAAGAGCAAAAAGCCTTTGCCGACCTCCTCGGAACGAACGCCATTACCCCGCCGACGCTCGGCTTTTTGTTCCCTGCATTTGACGGGAGGCAAACAAATATTTACAATGCGATGCTTTATACCAAGAGTCTCGAGGATTCGCACGAGGCATTTACCGAGGCGATCTTCAAGAAGACGATCCCTATGCCGGCGAAAGAACAGGGGAAAGCCTTCCGCGCTCTCCTCGCCGATACGCTGGAAGAGGACTGCACCCTCCCGCGCATGCGTGCCGTGCACGAAGAGATCCGCGAGCGGATTCTCGTACATAAGGAGACACACAATCCGGAGCCTCTTACCATCTCGGGCAACACCGTGCGAGAGATTCTCTCGGACACCGGCGTCGGGGAGGAAAAGCTCGATGCCTTCACCGCCCGTTATAAGGAAGAGTTCGGCGACGCCTACCTCTCGCCGAAGAACCTTGTCGAGCCGTCAAAATACGAGCTTCGCACCCCCGATGTGAAGATCACCGTCGCCCCCGGCTGTTCCGACCGCGTCACGACGAAGGAGATCGGCGGCGTCACCTACCTTCTGATCCGTGCCGACGGCGGCGTGGAGCTGAACGGACTCGATGTCCGTCTCGGACAAAAGAAGGGGGAGCCGACCGATCCCCCCGCCGAAGAAGAATAAAAATATAAAGGAGATAAATACCATGGCAAAAGAAAGAGATCAGATTCCCGAGCACCTCAAATGGCGCGTCGAAGATATTTTCGAGACACAGGCGGACTTTGAGAAAACCTATGAAGAGGTCGATGCCCTCTCCGACCTTTCCGAATTCGAGGGAAAACTTTCCGACAAGGAGAGCTTTCTTGCCTGCATGACAAAGCTGAACCGCGCGATGCTCGGCCTCATGCGCCTCGATGTCTACGCCTTCATGCTGCACGATCAGGATACGAGAAACGCGGATTACACCGCCCTTACCTCCCGTGTCGACAACCTCGGCATGAAGCTCTCGGGCGCCGCCGCATTCATCAATCCCGAGCTGTCCGCTCTCCCCGAGAAGACCCTGCGCGAGATGATGGCGGATCCCGCCCTCTCCGATTACGATTATACTCTCCGCCTGATTCTGAAGCAGAAGCCTCATGTCCTCTCCCGCGAGACCGAAGAGATCCTTTCGCAGGAGGGCAGAATCTTCGAGGGCTTCCACAACATCTATTCCATGATCGACAACGCCGATTTTCCGTTCCCGACCGTGAAGGTGAACGGGGAGAAGGTGACTCTCACCCACGGACTTTACGGCGTTCTGCTCCGCAGTCCCGACCGCAAGGTGCGCCGCACGGTGTTTGAGGCATATTACAAAGCCTATATCGGACTGATCCACACCATCACCGCCGCCTATGTCGGCAATGTCGATAAAGATGTCTTCCTCGCCAAGGCGAGAAAGTATCCCTCCTCGCTCGCCCGCGCCCTCGCGGAAGAGGATGTCGACACGAAGGTGTACGAAAATCTTCTTTCGAGCGTGCATAAGAATCTGCCCCTTCTTCACCGCTATTTCCGCGACCGCAAGAAGATCCTCGGCGTCTCCTCTCTTCATATGTACGATGTCTATACGCCCCTCGTCGAGAACGCGGAGATGCAGTTTGAATACGAGGACGCCTTTCGCCTTGTCAAAAAAGGACTTGCCCCCCTCGGCGAGACCTATGAAAAGCTCCTTGACGAAGCGCATGACAACCGCTGGATTGATGTCGAGGAGACGGCAGGGAAGCGGAGCGGCGCGTACAGCATCAGCGTCTACGGGCTGAAGCACCCCTATGTCCTCCTCAACTATCAGAAGACCACCTCGGACATTTTCACCATCGCGCATGAGCTCGGTCACGCCATGCACTCCTACCACTCCGAGAGACATCAGCCGCAGGAAAAGGCACAGTACAAGATCTTCGTCGCCGAGGTCGCGAGCACCGTCAATGAGGTTCTTCTCATCAAGTACCTTCTCGCCACCACCGAGGATAAGAAGCTCAAGAAGTACCTCCTCTCTTACTATATGGATACCCTGAAGGGCACCCTCTTCCGTCAGACGCAGTTCGCCGAGTTCGAGTACATCGCACACGACATGGCGGAGAAGGGACAGCCCCTCACCACCGATTCGCTGAACGCCGTCTATCTCGACCTCAATAAGAAGTATTACGGCAGATCGGTCGTCTCCGATCCGATGATTGCCTATGAGTGGGCGAGAATTCCGCATTTCTATCGCGGCTTCTATGTCTATAAGTACGCGACGGGTATCATCAGCGCCGTCTCTATCGCCGAAAGAATTCTCAAAGAGGGCGAGCCCGCCGTGAAGGATTACTTTAAGTTCCTCTCCTCGGGCGGAAGCGACAGCCCCGTCGAGCTTCTGAAGCTCGCGGGTGTCGATCTGACGAAGCGCACCGCCTTCGATGCCTGCATGGCATCCTTCAAGGAGGCGCTCGACGAGTTCGAGACTCTTTGATCCGAAACGGAGAAGAATATGAGAGAGATCCGCTTTACCATAGAAGAAAACGAATATTTTTACGGCGGCGCGGCGCACGCGGGACGGAAGATGCCGATCGGTCGCGACTCGACCTTTACCATCGACCTCGCCAGAGAGGGATACGGGAACCAGAGCGCACCCTTTTTCCTCTCCACAAAAGGGCGTTACCTCTGGAGCGACGGACCCTTTGCCGTCACCTTTGAGCGCGGAGAAGTGCACGCCGTGGGGGAAGAGGAGATCCTGCTTGTCAAGGCGGGGGACACCCTCGCCGACGCTTATCGTGACGCCTGCAAAAAGCATTTTCCGCCGACCGGCGAGGTGCCGGAAGAAGCCTTCTATACCTCCCCGCAGTATAACACATGGGTGGAGCTTCTCTACGATCACAATCAGGATTCCGTACTTGCTTATGCAAAGAATATGCTTGCCGCCGGCTTCCGTCCGGGCATCCTCATGATCGACGATACCTGGCAGGAGGATTACGGCGTCTGGCGCTTCCACCCCGGGAGATTTCACGATCCGAAGGCGATGGTGAAGGAACTTCACGACCTCGGCTTTACCGTCATGCTGTGGGTCGTCCCCTATCTCTCGCCCGACAGTCCGGAATTCCGTGAGGCGGACGCAGATCCCGAGCGCCTTCTCAGAGATAAAGAAGGGAATCCGATCCTGCTCCGGTGGTGGAACGGGTACAGCGCCTGTCTCGACCTCCGTCGCCCGAAGGACGCCGCGTGGCTCGACCGCACCCTCGGCACTCTCATGCGGGAGTACGGGATCGACGGCTTCAAGTTTGACGGCGGCAGCGTCGATTATTTCAGACGGTGCGAGAATCTGCCGACTCTCCCGACCGAGCTGACCTCCGCGTGGTTTGCCTATGCCGCAAAATACCGCTTCAACGAAACCAAAGATACCTACAACGCCTCCTCCCTTGCGCTGAACCAGCGCCTGCGGGACAAGGGACATACATGGGACGGCACCGACGGGCTGAACATTCTGATTCCCGACGCGATCAACGCCTCGCTGATCGGCACGAAATTTTTGTGTCCCGACATGGTCGGCGGCGGAGAATGGACGGCGTTCCTTCCCGGTGCACCTCTCGACGAGGAGCTGATCGTCCGCTCGGCGGAGTGCTCGGCGCTCTTCCCGATGATGCAGTTCTCGGTCGCCCCTTATCGGATTCTCTCGGAAAAGAATCTTGCCCATGTCCGTAAGATGGCGGATCTTCACGCCGCTATGGGAAAACGCATTTTTGAGATGGTGCGCGCATCGGCGAAGAGCGGCGATCCCGTCATGACCCCGCTCGCCTTCCGCGATCCCGACGGCGGCTTTGAGCGCACGACCGACGCCTTCTTCCTCGGGGAAGATATCGTTGTCTATCCCGTTCTGACGAAAGGCGCCACGACGCGCACCCTGACCCTCCCCGCGGGAAAGTGGCGCTTCACCGACGGGAAGATCTTTGACGGCAGAAGTACCGTTACCGTCGCCGCTCCGCTCGGACATCTCCCGTATTTCGAGAGAGTCACCGAAGAATAAAGAAAAATCCTCCGATTCGGAAAAACCGAATCGGAGGATTTTTCATGCTTTTTGTAAATAAATCTATGCGTATCCGTACTTTTTTCTCTTGAAAATGAGGAAAAATACCGAGACGGCAAAGGCGAGCGCCTCCGAAATGACAAGGGATAACCACACCCCTTCCACATCGAGAAGGTAGGGCAGTGTCAGGAGCGCCGCGACAGGAAATACCAGCGCACGGAGGAAGGAGATGATCGCGGAGACCTTGCCGTTGCATAGCGCGGTGAAGAAGGACGAGGCATAAATGTTCACTCCCGCGAGGAGAAAGGACACCGACGCGATGCGCAGCCCGTGTAAGGAGATCGCGGCGAACTCCGGGTCGGACGAGAGGAAGAGGGAGATCAGCACGGAGGATAACCCCTCCGCCAGCACGAACATCGCAAGAGACACGACGCCGATCACCGTGAGGCTCTTTCTGAAGATACTGCGGAGCTCGTCTTTGTTCTGCGCTCCGTAGTGATAGCTGACGATGGGCGCCGCCCCGATGGCAAAGCCGATGTTGACGGCGACGAAGATGAAGTTGATATACATGATGACGGTGATGGAGGCGACCCCGCCCTCGCCGAGCAGACGGAGCATCTGCCAGTTATAGAGCATGGTGACGACGGAGGAGGAGATGTTCGATACCATCTCCGAGGAGCCGTTCGCTGCGCTGGCAAGGAGCATGCGCGGGTAGACTTCGGTTTTTGTGAAGTGCAGAAGACTGCTGTTCTTTCGCGCGAAGTAGAAGAGGGGAATTACGCCGCCGACCGCGTATCCCATCACCGTGGCGATCGCGGCACCCGCGACACCCATCTCGAGAAGATAGACGAACACAAAGTCGAAGATGATGTTGGTAAATCCCGAGGAGAGGGTGAAGAGAAGTCCGAGCTTCGGCTTTTCCGCGAGGACGAAGAAGGTCTGAAAGGCACTCTGAAGCATGAAGAAGACATTGCCCGCCGCGAGAATTCTGCCGTAGACAATGCAGTCGTCGATCAGAAGGTCGGTCGCTCCGAGAAGACGGGAGAGAGGTTCGATAAAGACAAAAACGAGGGCACAGAGGACCGTACCGATCGTGATGATTGTCAGGATCAGCGTCGTGAAGTACCGTTTGGCAAGCTCCGGCTTTCCCTCGCCGAGCGCCCGCCCGACCTCCGCACTGCCTCCCGCGCCGAGCATGAAGCCGAAGGCGCCGAGAATCATAATGGCGGGG
>CALAFS010000262.1 GCA_937892405.1 uncultured Clostridia bacterium | reverse complement strand
GAATCGTATTGCCGACCGAGTTGCCGAGAGAAATACCGGCAAGATTTCCGTCCTCGTCATATACCTTCGTCGACACATCGTCGAGCTTTTCAATCTCTGCCAGTGCCTGTGCTGTGGTAATGGTTTCACCGGGCGCAAGCAGTACAGACTTGATCGTCGAAGTCCCGATCGCGTAGTTGGCGCAGTCGTGCCCGATGGTAAAGTCAGAAAGCGTCACAGAGGTCGGAAGGGGATAATCCGCATTGTCATCTTTGAAAAATTTCCAAGTCTGTTTGTTCTCATCCTCACCGGTAGTGTAAGTGGCGCCGGTATCCACCACGACCGCAAAATACGAGCGGCTGCCTGCCGCCGCACGGACATATGTCTGTGCATTGTATGCCACTGCGGCTCCGTAGAAAAAGAAATTCGTACCTTCCAGCGTCATACGGGTGCATCTGCTCCAGTTGCCCATATAGAGCCGACAGTTGCGGATCGTCACATACATCGTCGTGTTCTCAAGCGTATGGGACGCGCCGATGCCTTTACCTGCATTCGTGCCGATGATTCTCGACCCGTCCAGTGTCAGGGTGACATGCGCCGCCTCATCGGCTACGATCTTATAGATGTCTCCGGCGCTGTATGTATTGGTATCAAGGTTCGTTCCTTCAATATCATTTTTGTAGGTGACATTCAGCGTCGAATCTTTGAAAAGGAAGGTGTTTTTTGTCGCGTCGTTGTTGCTATTCACAAAGCGAATACCGGTATATACCGACTCTACCAGAGCGTTCGTCAGGGTGACGGTGTTGTTTCCGTCCACCTGAATGGCAACACGGCCGGTCTTCTTTGTAACCGGAAGAACGGTATTGCGCACGGTGATGTTGTCCGCCGTCACGGTGGAACCGCCGCTGATCCACAGGGCGATCTGCGCCTTACCCGAGATATACACATTGTTCATGGTAGCCTCGGCTTTATCAACCGCGACAATCGCGGTGGGGAACGCATCGTCCGTCGCGGTGTTCGTCACGGTGAGCGCTTCAAGGGTGAGGTTACCACCCGTGGCTGCGACAGCGCTCGCGCTTCCCACCACGATCTTACCGTTCTTGACGGTGAGAGTGCCTGCGGAGGAAATGAGCGTCGCGTCGGCGCCGGTCAGGGTGTGATCGCCGAGATCAAGCGTCAGAGTCTTCCCCGACGCAAGCGTGAGCGTCTCCCCCGTGTAAGTAATGTCTTCGCTCAATGTCAGAGTGTCTCCGTCCTCTGCCGCGTTCCACTTGTCGGCAAGATCGGCGGCGGTGACCGATGTCTCCGTCGCCGCGCTCGTCATCAGGACGAACGCACCGCAAAGCAGCGCCAATGTGAAGAGGAGAATCAAAAGTTTGCTTTTCAGTTTCATGTCAGGTCCTTTCCGAATTTATATTTTTTATTTGGGTCACTTGGAAAACACTTTCGGGCTACAAAAACCGGGCTTCCCTCCTTCCGCCGTCAGAATACCGAAACCGGTGCTTTCCCCGTCAGGAATTCCCTTGTCAGGAAAAGCATACCTTTTTTGACAGCAACTTTTTCTCATTTTTTGGGTATTTGGGATTGCTTTTTGGCGCGAAAAAGAGCTTGCAAGCGGATTTGCAGGCTCTTTTTTTCGTTCGTTTCGCTGTCAGGAAAAGTATACCTTTCCTGACAGGACGGACAAATGCCCCTTTTCAGCTTACATTATTATATCATATATTCAAATTTTTTGTCAATGCAACACTTCGTAGAACTTTTTTGTACAATATGACTAAAAAACGGGGCTTCCGCAAAGGAAGCCCCGTTTTTTCTTAAAAATCAAAGAGAATCCGCCCCTTTTCCCATCAGGTAGGAATCGATCGCGCGGGCGGCGGTCTTCCCCGCGCCCATGGCGGAGATAACCGTCGCGGCGCCCGTGACGGCGTCGCCGCCGGCATAGGTCCCCTCCTTCGAGGTCTTACCCGTGGCTTCTTCTACCACGATACCGCCGCGGGCGTTGGTATCAAGTCCTTTTGTCGTCCGCTTGATTAACGGGTTCGGCGAAGTGCCGATCGCGATAATGACGGCGTCGACATCGAGGGTAAACTCGCTGCCCTCCACGGGAATCGGGCGGCGTCTGCCGCGCGCGTCGGGTGCGCCGAGCTCCATGCGGACGGCGCGGATCCCGGTGACAAACCCGTTTTTCGGGTCGCGGGGATCCGACTCGTTATGATAACCGAGGATCTCGGTCGGATTGCAAAGCAGGCGGAAGATCACCCCCTCTTCTTCGGCATGCTCGACCTCCTCGCGTCTGGCAGGCAACTCTTCCATCGAGCGGCGGTAGACGATCGTAACGCTCTCGGCACCGAGACGGAGTGCCGTGCGGGCGGCGTCCATCGCGACATTGCCGCCGCCGACGACCGCGACATTGCCCCCTTTCATCACGGGGGTAGCGGCATCTTCGCGATAGGCTTTCATCAGGTTGGCGCGGGTGAGGAACTCATTGGCGGAAAAGACGCCCTTCAGGCTCTCGCCGGGGATCCCCATGAAGTTCGGAAGTCCGGCACCGGAGCCGATGAACACGGCTTCATATCCCATAGCGAACAGTTCGTCGACCGTCAGCGTCTTACCGATGACGACATCGGTCTTCACCTCCACGCCCATGGCGATCAGGTGAGCGACCTCGCCTTTCACGATGGATTTCGGCAGACGGAACTCGGGGATTCCGTACACGAGGACGCCGCCCGCGGCATGAAGTGCCTCGAAGACGGTAACGGCATAGCCGCGCGCGGCGAGGTCACCGGCGCAGGTCAGTCCCGAGGGACCCGAGCCGACGATGGCGACACGGTGCCCGTTCGGCTTCGGTTTTTCCACGGGGGCGGTATTGTGGGCGTTATGATAATCGGCGACGAAGCGCTCCAGTCTGCCGATACCGACCGGCTCCCCTTTGATCCCGCGGACACACTTCGACTCGCACTGACTCTCCTGCGGGCAGACTCTGCCACAGACGGCAGGGAGAGAAGAAGTCTCGCGAATGATACGGTAGGCGCCCTCGAAGTCGCCCGCCTTCACCTTTTCGATGAATTCGGGGATATGGATATTGACGGGACAGCCCGCCACGCAGGGCATATTCTTGCAATGCAGGCAACGGAGTGCCTCATCGACGGCGGTCGCCTCATCGTACCCGATGGCAACCTCCGAAAAGCATTTTGCACGCACATCGGGGGCGAGAGTGGGCATCGGATTTTTCTTCGGACTCATATTCGGCATGTCAGTGCACTTCCTTTCCGAAGAGGTTGCAGGTCTCCTCGTATTTCCGTCTTTCAAAATCGCGGTACATCGACGAGCGGGAGATCGCCTCGTCAAAGTCGACCTCATACCCGTCAAAATCGGGTCCGTCAACGCAGGCGAACTTCGTGACCGGCTTTCCGTCCACGCACAGGGTCAGGCGACAGCCGCCGCACATGCCGGTGCCGTCGATCATGATCGGATTCATCGAGACGGTACAGGGGATCCCGTAGGGTTTCACCGCGGCGACGACAAATTTCATCATCACGAGCGGTCCGATGGTAATGACTTTATCAAAGCGGCGACCGCCCTCGAGCATCTCGCCGATCGGCAGGCAGACATTTCCCTGTCTGCCGTGCGTGCCGTCGTCGGTCATAACGGTGAGCGTCTCGGACGCCGCGGCAAATTCCTTTTCCAGAATGACAAGATCCTTCGAGCGGAAGCCGATGACCGAAGTGACGCGTGCACCGAGGGCGTGCAGACGCTCGGCGATCGGGAGTGCGATGGCACAGCCGACACCTCCGCCGACGATCAGGACATCGGAGAGTCCGTCGAGCTCGGTCGGCTCACCGAGCGGACCGACAAAGTCCGCGAGAAAATCGCCCTCTTCCTTCGTGTTCAGAAGGAAGGTCGTCGCCCCGACGATCTGGAAGATAATGCGGACGGTGCCCGCCTCGCGGTCAAAGCCGGCGACCGTCAGCGGGATTCTCTCCCCCTCGTCGTCGACGCGGAGAATGATGAACTGTCCCGGTTCCGCCTTCGCCGCGACGAGAGGCGCCTCGATCTCCATCAGGGTGACCGTCGGATTCAGAATTTCTTTTCTTACAATGCGGTACATAATTTTTCCTTACTCCCCGCAAAATGCGGAGTGTGAAATCAATATAACTAATTATAGCAGATGCACCGCTAAAAGAAAAGGATATTTTGTAAATTCATTTTCGGCAGATGATATGCCGCATACAATATGTTGAAACACGGCGTTTTGTAGGGGGCGGCGCCCCCTACAACCCGTTACGCCTTGCTTTTTACCTACGCTTTTTCGAGCCGTTTTCGTTCGCTCCCATCGTAGGGGCGACCATCGGTCGCCCGCCTGCAAGCGCAGGTTTTCTCTCACGGTAAAGATTGAGACATCACGGCAAATGACATCTTCAAAGCGGAACGCTTCGAGGGAGATTTCATTTTTTGGAAAAATGTCGAAGGGAACCTGCTCGGGCAAGAGCCTATACCACGGCATATAGAGACGCCAAAACGGGCGACCAATGGTCGCCCCTGCGGTCAAAATGACGGCGCAACGACCTCCTGATAACGCTTGATCGCATCTTTTCGCGCGGGTCGTCGAGGGCGCCGACCCCTACAGAACGGGAAAGCCTCGAAATATGGTATGTGGAATTCTCAACGAAAAATAAAGAAAGTAGCGAGCACACAAAATCTACAAAATCTATCCTTGCACCCGACAAAGTCGGATTTCACATACCGCAGGTATATTTCACGCGCGAAGCGCATTTCACCCGCCGAAGGCGGATTTCGCCTCGGTGCCGTAAGGCAACGCCTGCGCCGCCCCCTACAAACGAGGGGGAGCGTCTTCGCCTCTATTGCTCGTGTTTTCCAAAAAAGCGCAAGGTTGGCGACCGATGGAAGTGTGAGAGCCTTTGCGTGCGGAGGCAAAAAGGCGCCCGGATTTTTGTCCGGGCGCTCGGGGTCAGCGGTATTCGGGGTTGAAGTAGTAATAATTCTTCTGATCGAGCTGCTCCTGCGTGCGGCGCAGGGTGTCGCCGAAGCGCTGGAAGTGCACG
>CALAFS010000261.1 GCA_937892405.1 uncultured Clostridia bacterium | reverse complement strand
CATAGTAAATTCCGTTCCTTTCCTACTGTGGAATTTACTTTGGGAATTCACCAAGAAATTTCGTGCGGCGAGCGGATTCTCTCTTCCTTGCGGTTTGGCATTTTGTTTTTTTGCGGAATCTTTGGGGCGGGATGTTCGGAGCGGCGCTTTTGACAGCCGTAGATGAAAAGCGGATTCCCTGCGCGGCTCCGCAGGGAATTTTTCTCCTCTCGCAAAATGTTATTTTATGCAAAACCGGTCAAAATTTTTTCATAATAGTTTTATAGAAAGGAAGAAAATATTCATCATTTGTTCTTGACATTTGTCTTCTCTTTCGGTATAATATAATTGTTAAGATTTTAATGTTTTTAACAAAGTTAACAAATGGAGGAAAGCAAAATGGATACCAAGCTTCTTGTCGTCGACGACGACCCCAACATCTGCGATGTCCTGAAAATCTACTTTGAGAACGAAGGTTACAAAGTCAAGACCGCGACCGACGGTGCCGAGGGCATCAACTTCTTCAAAATGTACGAACCCGATCTCGTCCTGCTCGACATCATGATGCCGAAAAAAGACGGCTGGCAGGTCTGCCGCGAAATCCGTGAGATTTCCTCGAAGCCGGTTATCATGATTACCGCGAAGGGCGAAGTGTTCGACAAAGTGCTCGGTCTCGAGCTCGGCGCCGATGACTTCATCGTCAAGCCCTTCGATATGAAGGAACTCTCCGCGAGAGTCAAGGCGGTGCTCCGCCGTTACAATGCCCACACGAAGACCTCGGACGACGAAGTCGTAAAATTCGAGAATATCGAAATCAGCCTGCAGAAATACGAGCTGAAGCTCAACGGCAAGGCAATCGACATTCCCCCGAAGGAGCTCGAGCTCCTCTACTTCCTTGCCTCGAATTGCAACCGCGTTTTCACGCGCGATCAGCTCCTCGACAAGGTGTGGGGCTTTGACTATCTCGGTGACTCCCGCACGGTCGATGTCCATGTCAAGCGCCTGCGCGAAAAACTCGAAGGCGTCTCCGACAAATGGTCGCTCAAAACCGTTTGGGGTGTCGGCTATAAGTTTGAAACGATTTCGTAATCAAAGGAATTCAAAAAGAAGGGGCTGTCGCAAATAGGCATTTCAAATACCTGTTTGCGACAGTCCCTTTACTGTTAATCATTTATAGTTTGCTGATAATTCCTGCTCGTTGTGCTTGATATTCCTCCTCGGTAATCATACCAAGATCAAACTTATCCTTTAACAGCTTTAGTGCTTGTTCAGGATTCATTTTTTCCACTCTCGCCCTTTCTTTTTCGGGTGAAAGTGCAATAATTGGTGGAATTTTATTCTTTACTCCAAACAAAAGTAAGGAAATGCAAAAAAGTGTTGAACCAATAATATCAAGTGGAAGAGTAAAAACATAAAGATACATTGAATCTTCTATGTACCAGTCTAATTGTTGAAAAAACCTAATACTAATAATTGACAACACATTATACAATAAACATAACGACATAGGAATTATTACAAAAAGTTTTTTGTTAAGTCCTTTAAGTGCACTTATAACCGCTAATACACACGCCCCCAAAATCAACAATTCAATTATCCAAAATAAGAGACCTCTACCGTAGCCACCAAATATGAAGTTAATCGGTAGCAGCCCAAAAATGATAGGAATCAAAACAGTTGCTTTTAGTTCATTGTGAAATCTAAGAATATAGATAACAAATAAGATAAAAGGTGCTATTGATACCAATAAAAAGATTAGAGGTAAAAAGTCTGGAAATCTAAACGTTAATTCATAAACCCATTTACCGTTTATGTTTTCAGAATCATAATAGAAGAAATATGAAATACGACTTAAAACAGTACACACAAGTGCTATTATAGACAACAATTTAATTGCGACACCGCACTTTAAAGATGGAGTTCTTTTTATTGATATATTCATATATTACCTCTTACTTCTCTTTAGAAATTGCCTGCTGATACTCTTCTTCATTGATTAATCCTTGAGAACGAAGTCTTTCTATTTTTCCAACTCTCTCATAGTCAACTTTAGATTGTGCTTCTGACTTTCTTTCACCGCCGTGAGCATTTCGAGCAATATCGCAAGTTTTGTCAATGAGTTCACCGAAGCCATAAAGCAACCATGACGATATCCAAGCAACAAGGGGACCGCCTACCATTACAAGCGATCCAATGAGAATCATATCCTCACCGGATGCCATTAATGCAATTCCCGTAATAACCGTCGCAATAGCTTCAACAATAAATACAGCTTTTGCTAAACCCTTGATTTTTCCGCCAATGTTGTCATACATAGTGATGACCTCCTTTAACAAAAATAAAAAGTGCGCCCCATTGAGAGACGCACGAAAAGCGTCTCTCTCAATCTTACGACACATTATCCACTATATAGCAAGGGGAACGAGTACATTTTTATCTACAGTACTCCCTTGGTAGTGGAAATATTCAAATGTGTCGCAGACATATTATAGCTTACTTCATTGGCGCTCATAGTACCTACAACTCTTTGGGTAACTTGGCTTCCAATCATCACAAACCGCAGAGTATCTCACCTTGAGAATCGGATGTGTCATGGAATGAATGTTGAGATACCTCCTTACCTCTTCACAGTAAACCTTCTCGTCCTTTACTATCGCATCAACTGATTTTTTCATTTTGCCTCCTGTTTTTCTGAAAAAGATTAGATTTCTTTAAAATTCAAATCCATGCATAACATTTTTTGTTGTTGTGTCAACATTGAAACTATTTATTTTTTCGGGATACGGAATTCCAACGCCTGATATATTTTTATGCCGATCGTGGTGTCATCCGGATCATTGGAAACAAATGTTTTTATTCTATTATCAACAAATCGATATTCATATGCATTGTGCTCTACCTGATACACATCATATTCAAAATCTTCTTGCTTTTCCTGATTCGTGTATCTGTAATGGTGTACTTCGTGTCGAATGAATTTGTTCATTTTAATTACCCCGTTTCTTTTTTTCACCTATTGTTATAATAGGTGAAAAATTTACTTGAAATTTTGGGTGAAAAACATTATAGAATATAGTTTTTTACTGTTTTTCAAGGTTTTTTGTTTAAATTTTGCGAAAACTATTGATTTTTTTCGAATACTGTGATATAATTCGTATCAGAAATTGCACCTAATATAACATTAGGTGTAATTTTTTTACAGCAATTTTCCGAGCTTGTTCATCATCTCGTGCTTATGCGGGAGGAGGCTATGGACATAGCGGTTCAGGGTGACGGTGGGGTTCTTGTGACCGAGGATCTCCGCGAGGGTTTTGACATCCATGCCGCACTCGAGGGCGCGGGTGGCGAAGGTATGCCGCAGGGCGTGAAAGCCGCGATGCGGGATGCCGAGGCGCTTCAAAAGGAGCGAAAAGCTGTATTGATAGGAACGCACCGAGAGGGGACTTTCGGCGGCGTTTTTCTTTTCCCCGCCTATGACCCACGGCGTGCGGGATTTTTTCTTTTGCTCGCGCAAAAGCGGCAGGATCTGTCGCGGGATCGGGACGATGCGGCGGGAGGTGGGAGTCTTCGGCGTGTCGGTGACGCGACAGAACTCTCCGTTTTTCTCCGCGTCGTGACAACTTTTATTGACGGATAGCTCGGCTTTCTCAAAGTCGATGTCCTCCCATTCCAAAGCGAGAAGCTCACCGATACGCAGTCCCGTATAGAGAGCGAGGACGATGCCGAACATCTTGGGGCGGCGGTCGGAGAATGCCGCATGCTCGATCTTCTTCTGCTCCTCCGGCGTAAAACAGCCGATCTCTTTTTCCGCCGTCTTCGGGCGTCTGACGCGGTCGGCGGTGTAGGAGGGTATGTACCCGCGGCGGCACGCCGCCTTCAGGGCGCTCTGCGCGACGGTGACGATCGCGTTCACGGATGAGGGGGAGAGTCCTCCTCCCGTGCGGAGATTCCCCTTTTTGCTGAGGTTTGCGATCATCTTTTGCATATCGCCGGGGGGCGATATCCGCGAGTTCTCTTTCTCCGAGGTGCGGCATCAGATGATGCCGCGTGATCTCCGCGTAGCGGGCGTGGGTTCTCTCCTTTACCGTCGGTTTCACTTCTTCGGCAAGCCACAGGGGGAGCCATTCTTTCATTTTCATTTTCATTTTCATTTTCTGTTCCCTTTCTTTTTATCATCGGTTCGGAAGGTGTGCGTTTCGCACGCGTTTTTTTGCTTATGCTATGACGCACGGGTTCCGATATATAAAAAATCCACTTCTGCTTTTCATACAGAAGTGGATTTTCGCTGTTCCGGGTTTCCGGAAAACTTATTCAATTTTACCGTGGCGACGGGCGGGATCAGACATCGAGCTTCAGCTTGCCGTAGGCGACGCCGGCGGCGGGGACGACGAGCTTCTTGCACTTCTGTGCATTCTCGCCGAGGTCGTCGATGCGGACGGAGGCGAAGTCGGCTTTCGCCTTCTTCGTAAGCTGAATGAGCTGGGTACCGCCGGCGGTACGGGTGGTCTTCTCCGCGATGAGCGTGCTCTTGATGAGAATTCCCTTTCCGTTATCCGCCTTGATAAAGACGGTGAGGGGTGTTTTCTTTTTCTCATAGAAGGCGGCGATCGGGCGGGACGCGGCGCTGAAGGCGCCGGCGATCTTCTTTCTGCGTGTCTTCGCCTCATATGCCGACATCGGGATCTTCACGCCCTTGCCGTTCTCGAAGATATAGATCATCTTATCGTCGGGGACGATGTCATAGATCATCTGCGCGCCGACGACATGCTCGTCGTCTTCCATCGACAGCTTTGCGGGAACATAGTCGCCCATCTGCGACGCCTTCGTCAGGTCGAAGTCGGCGACGCGGGCGCGGTAGATCTGCCCCTTATCGGTGAAGAAGAGGACATCGCCGCGGTTGTCGGTATCTTCCTCATAGACGATGAAGTCGCCCTCCTTGAGTTTATGCTCCTCGACGGAGCGGGCGGACTGTACCGACAGCTTCTTGAAGTAGCCGCCGCGGGTAAGGACAAGGCGGCAGTTATAGTTCTCGAAGAAGAGGTCCTCCTTCGTCGGGGCGTTCTCTGTCGTGCCCTTTTCGACGATCTGCGTTTTGCGCGGTTTGCCGTATTTTTTCTTGATTTCCTGGAGTTGGGCGATGATGCGCGCTTTCAGCTTGATCTCGTCTTTGAGTGTGGCTTTCAGATCTTCGATCTGCTTTTGCAGGCTCTCGATCTCCTGCACGCGGTTGATAATATATTGACGGTTCAGGTTACGGAGTTTGATCTCGGCGATATATTCCGCCTGCTTCATCGACAGGTGGAAGCCCTCGGCGAGGTTCGGGACGACATCTTCCTCTTTTTCGGTACTGCGGATGATACGGATCGCCTTATCAATATCGAGAAGGATCGCGGCAAGACCGAGAAGGAGATGAAGTTTATCTTCCTTTTTCTCGAGCTCGAATTTCAGCTCACGCGTCAGGCAACCGACGCGGAAGCGAATCCATTCGGTGAGAATCTTCTTCACGCCGAGCTGCATCGGCGTGCCGCCGACGAGGATATTGAAGTTACAGTCGAAGTTGTTCTCGAGCTCCGTCGCGGCAAAGAGCTTTTGCATGACGACATCGGGGTCGGCGTCCTTTTTCAGATCGAAGGTGAGCTTGAAGCCGTTCAGGTCAATGGCGTCACGGACATCGGCGATCTCACGGAGCTTGCCCGACTTGATCATATCGGTCGCTTTTTTCATAATGGCTTCGATACAGGAGCTGTACGGAATCTCGAGAATGTCGATGAAATGCTCCTTGCGGTTGATCTCATACTTGGCGCGCATGCGGAAGCTGCCGACGCCGGTCTCGTAGATCTTACGTATCTGTTCTCTGTCATAGAGAATCTCGGCGCCGCCCGGGAAATCGGGTGCCTTGATAATATCAAGAAGGCGGTCGATGCTCGTATTCGGATTTTTCAGAAGTGCGACTGTACCGTCGCAGATCTCGGCAAGGTTGAAGGAACAGATGGAGCACGCCATACCGACGGCGATACCGAGGTTCGGAGAAACCAAAATGTTCGGGAAGGTGGTCGGCAGGAGGGTCGGCTCCTCTGTGGTATTATCGTAGTTCGGCACGAAGTCCACGGCGTTTTTATCAATACCGGAGAAGAGCTCGTTGCAGAAAGGATCGAGCTTTGCCTCCGTGTAACGCGAAGCGGCGTATGCCATATCGCGGGAATACTGTTTACCGAAGGAGCCTTTGGAGTCGATGAACGGGTGCAGGAGTGCCTCGTTGCCGCGGGTCAGACGCACCATCGTCTCGTAAATCGAGGAGTCGCCATGCGGGTTCAGGTGCATGGTCTGACCGACGATGTTCGCACTTTTTGTTTTCTGCCCTGTCATAAGTCCCATTTTATACATTGTATAGAGGAGCTTACGATGCGACGGCTTGAATCCGTCGATCTCGGGAAGTGCGCGCGAGATGATGACACTCATCGCGTATGGCATATAGTTCTTCTCAAGCGTCTCGGTGATCGGCTGGAGAGTCGGTGCCGCTTCGTTCAGTTTATAGTCTTCTTCGGTGGTAGTCTTCTTTTTTGCCATGACTTGTCCTTTCCTTGGGGTATATGTTCTTTGCGCGTCGAAGATACGCCGCTCTCAGAGCTTCACGATCTGATGAGCTGCGGCGCGGATCATGCGGTTATAGAGTGCGAGCCCGACGCCGTCGGTCGGCGGCAGGGGGGCATAGATGGTATCGTAATTTTTCTTATCCGCCTCGCGCAAAAGGTAAAAGAGGCGATGTGCCTGCGAGAGCTCGTCCGCTCTGGCGCCGAAGTCGTAAAGATCGGCATCGGGGCACGCGGTGCGCAGGGCTGTAATGTCCTCACTGTACGCGATGACGGCGATATGCCCTTCCCTTGCCTTCAGATACTCTCTGACGGCATCGGTTTTACCGTCGAGGAGGAAGACGGGACATTTCGGGGCATAATGACGGTATTTCATTCCGGGAGAAAGTGCGACTTCCCCGTCCTTCAGCTGTTCGGTGACGGCACCCGCGATACGGACGGTGGGAATCACGGCGGAAAGCTCTTCCGGTGTGATCCTGCCCGGTCGGAGAAGCGTCAGAGAGCCGTCGTCCTCGATCTTGACAATCGTGGATTCGAGCCCGAATTCGGAGGGTCCTCCGTCGATAATCATATCGACCCGTCCGCGCATATCGTCGATGACATGGGCAGCGCTGGTCGGTGAGGGGCTGCCCGAGAGATTCGCCGACGGGGCGGCGATCGGCACGCCGGAGAGTTCAATCAGCCGATGTGCCACGGGATGGGAGGGACAGCGCACCGCGACGGTATCGAGTCCGCCGCGCGTCGTTTTCGGAATGTTCTCCCTCGACGGAAGAATGACGGTCAGAGGTCCCGGCATAAATGCCCGCGCGAGCTTTTCGTAGGTCGGCGTGGTATAGGTATAGAGCGCCGCGTCCTCGGGCTTTGCAATATGGATAATCAGGGGGTTATCGGACGGTCTTCCCTTCGCGGCATAGATCTTCGCGGCGGCGGGGGCGCTTGTCGCGTCGGCGCCGAGCCCGTAGACCGTCTCGGTTGGGAAAACGACAAGTCCGCCGTCGCGGATCACTTTCGCCGCGCGGACAAGATCGGCGTCGGCGCGCGCGTCAAGGGGGATCGCCCGAATGATTTCGGTTTCCATGTGTTACTCCTCGCCCTTCAGTTTCTCCGCCGTCTCCAGTGCGGTCAGCTCTTCGACAAGCGGGTCGATCCCGCCGTTCATGACATCGTCGAGGGTATAGAGCGTACGGTTGCTTCTGTGGTCGGTAACGCGGGACTGCGGGAAATTGTAGGTGCGTATCTTTTCGCTTCGGTCGCCGCTGCCTACCTGGCTTTTTCTTGCGGCGGCGATGCTGTCGGTCTGTTCTCTTTGTTTGATGTCGTAAAGTTTTGTTTTCAGGACATGGAGGGCGCGCTCCTTGTTCTGGAGCTGGCTCCGCTCGCCGTCGCACTCGACGACGATGCCGCTCGGCTTATGGATCAGGCGGACGGCGGACTCGGTCTTATTGATATGCTGACCGCCCGCGCCGCTCGATTTACAGGTCTCAAAGCGAATGTCCTGCGGCAGGATCTCCACCTCGATGTCCTCCGCCTCGGGAAGTACCGCGACGGTGACGGTCGATGTCTGGATTCTGCCGTTTGACTCCGTGACGGGAATCCTTTGGACGCGATGAACGCCGCTCTCATATTTGAAAGCGGCATACGCGCCCTGTCCGATCACGGAAAAGGTAATCTCTTTGATTCCGCCGAGTCCCGTCTCCGAAAGGTTCAGCACTTCGATGCGGAAGCCGTGACGGACGGCATACATCGAATACATGCGGTAGAGGTCGGCGGCGAAAAGTGCCGCCTCTTCCCCTCCCGCGGCGGGACGGATCTCGACAATGACATTTTTGGTATCGGAGGGATCCTTCGGAATCAGAAGAAGGCGCAGCTCGTCGGAAAGACGGCGTTCTTCCTTCTTCATCGTGAGGTACTCTTCCTCCGCGAGGGCGCGGAGCTCCGGCTCGGATTCTTCCGCGTGCATGAGCTCCTCTGCCTCGTCGCGCGCTCTCACGGCGTCCTTATACTCTCTGTACTTTGTGACAACCGGAGTCAGTGCGCTGTATTCTTTGGAAAGGTCGCGATAGCGGGCGGCATCGCTCACGGCATCGGGCGCGGACAAAAGGCGCTCAAGCTCGCGGTAGCGGTCGCTCGCTTTTTCGAGTTTATCAAACATGCTTTTATCTCCCGCTCCGTTTTTTCAAATGGAGACGGAGACTAAGCGAGAAATGCAAGAAACGCCTCGTAGGTGGAATAGATGTCGCCCTTCGACACGACCTCATAGGGTGCGTGCATGGAGATTACGGGCACGCCGAGATCGACTGTGGCGATGTTGTGCTTCGAGATGTACATCGCGACCGTTCCGCCGCCGCCCGCGTCTACCTTACCAAGCTCCGCGGTCTGCCAGATGACGCCGTGCTCGGCAAACAGACGGCGGATAAAGCCGACATATTCGGCGGAGGCATCGTTTGTCCCCGACTTTCCTCTCGAGCCGGTAAACTTACTCATTGTCGTGCCGCAGGAGACAATCGCGCTGTTGCGCTTTTCATACACATCGGCGAAGTTCGGATCGTAGGCGGCAGTGACATCGGCGGAGAGGCACATCGAATGTGCGCGGACGACCACGGGATTCTTCCCGAGAGAGCGGGAGAGCTCTTCCATGATGTCGACGAGGACATCCGACTGCATGCCGGTCAGACCGACCGAGCCGATCTCCTCTTTATCGGCGAGGATCACCATGGCAGTGTGCTTTGTATCCTTGCTTTCAAGAAGGGCGGTGACGGCGGGATAGGCGCAGACTCTGTCATCATGACCGTAAGCGGCGACAAGGGCGCGGTCGAAACCGACATCCTTCGCACGGAAGGCGGGGACGAGAGAGAGTTCCGCGCTGATGAAGTCCTCTTCCGTGACGCCGTATTTCTCGTTCAGAAGAGAGAGCGCCGTCAGCTTGATCTTATCGGTGACATCGGGATCGTCATACGGGAGACCGCCGATCAGAATGTTCAGCGTCTCGCCCGCGATAGCGGAGCCGAGAGGCTCCGCACACTGCTTTGCCCCGAGGTGCGGAAGAAGATCGTTGATATAGAAGATCGGGTCGCCCTCGTCTTCACCGATCGAGACCTTTACGCACTCGCCGTCGGCGCGAACCATCACGCCGTGGAGGGCAAGCGGAATCGCCGTCCACTGATATTTTTTGATGCCGCCGTAATAGTGGGTTTTCATAAAGCCCATGCCGGCATCCTCATAGAGAGGAACCTGCTTCAAGTCAATGCGGGGAGAGTCGATGTGCGCGGCGATGATACGGACGCCGTCCGCCTCAAGGTCATTTTCGCCGACGCGGAGGAAGATCACGCACTTGCCGCCGTTGTTATAATACTTTTTGTCCCCGACTTTCAGCGTGTCGCCGAGGTGATACTCGGTATAGCCGTCCTTTTCGGCGAGGGCGATGGTTGTTTCGGTTGCCTCGCGCTCGGTCTTCGCACGGTCGAGAAACGCCTTATAGCCTTCGGCGTAGTCGAACATCTTGCGGATCTTTTCGGCGTCCGCTTCTTCGTACACATTTTTCTTCTTGTAGGAGAGTGCGTCGAGCATCTCCTGTCCTTTGCTCTTGTCTTTCATCTATGTTTACTCCTTTTTTATTTTTCCGAGAGAATTTTACGCACGATACCTTCGACCTTTTCGGTGAGTTCCTCGGTATCGCCGTTGTTTGCGATGTGATAGTCCGAATGGGAAATGAGGTAGTTGTCGGAGAACTGCGTCGCAAAACGGAGGCGTGCCGTCTCACGGTCGATACCGTCACGCTGTACGATCCGCGAGAGGCGGACATTCTCGTCCGCGCTGACGCAGATGATGGCGTTGCACTCATTCTCAAATCCCGATTCAAAGAGAAGCGGGGCGTCGAAAAGTACCGCAAAGGTTCCTTTTTTCTCCTCTTCCGCAATTCTGCGTCTGACCTCATCCAATATGTAACGGTGCGTGATGGCATTGAGTTTTTTTCTCCGCTCTTCCGAGCCTTCGCCCGAGAAGACAAGCTCCGCCGTCTTCGGACGGTCAAGTGCGCCCTCCGGGGTGAGAACCTCGTTTCCGAGTGCCTCGGCGATCTCTTTCGTACACGGAGAACTCTTCGAGATCATCTCATGGTAAATGGCGTCCGCGTCCAGTACGGGAACTCCCGCCGCCGCAAAAATCGCCGCTACGGTGCTCTTCCCGCTTCCGCTTCCGCCGCAAAGACCTATAATTTTCATTTTCGGAATCCGGCTTTCGTCACGCGAAAGCTTCCTTTCATTTTTACTGTTGCGACCGATATGGATACGATACGGAATAAAGTATACCATATTATTATACAATAGATTTTATCCGATTGTCAAGAATTTTCCTGTCATTTCCCGAAAAACGGCATATAATTTAATGAAAACCGTACAAACAAGGAGGATTTTTATAAGTTATGGAAGACGGCATCGCTACAAAAAGACGGTATTTTGCCGCGGCAAACGGCTATCGCGGGTTCAGGAGTTATTTTCCACGCGTTTTCGATTCTTCGGCGTACAGGCGTATTTTTGTTCTGAAGGGCGGTCCCGGAACGGGAAAAAGCAGTCTGATGAAAAAGATCACACGCGCCTTCCCCGACGGGGCGTATCGGACGGAGGCGATCTTCTGCTCCTCCGACCCCGATTCTCTCGACGGGGTGATCGTCGAAAGCAAGCGCGGGCGGGTCGCGGTGCTCGACGGTACGGCGCCGCATGAACGCGACGCGGTGATACCTGGTGCCATCGACGAGATTGTCAATCTCGGCGAGGCATGGAATGCGGGCGCGCTCGAGGCGCGGCGGGAGGAGATCCTTTCGCTGACAAAAGAAAAGAGCGCCCGCTATCGTGATGCGTATTCTTATCTTGCGGCTTTCGGAAAAACAAGGCGAAATTTCTCGGCAGAAAATGAAAGATGTGATACACATGCCATGAGAGAGAAGATTCTGGAACTGCTCGGGCACCCGTCGGAAGACGATGTTTCTCCGAGCGAATACCGGCTGATCCGCGCGTTCGGTCTGCGGGGAGAGGTACTCCTCCCGACCTTCCGTGTCCTCGCGGAAAACACCTGTCTTCTGCGAGGAAGTGCCGCGCACAAGGCACGCGTGCTCTACGAGGTACAAAGGATTCTCGAGGAAAAACGGATACACGCGGTGATCGCTCCTTCCCCCTTTGACGCGGAGGCGATTGACGGAATCCTTGCGGAGGGGGCAAGGATTGGCTTTCTCGCGGTAGGCGAGGACGGGATTCCCTTGGATGCGGACGCGTTTTTTGAAAGTCGCGGAACGGACGATGTGGGAGATTTCGCGCTGCTCCTGCGTGCCAAGGGACGCTTCGAAGCCGCATCGGATGCTCACTTCGCCCTTGAAAAAATCTATACGGCAGAGATGGACTTCTCGGTCATCGACACCTTCACCGAACGGATCATCGGGCGCATGCGGGACATTCTCGCCTGAAAAACGGGGTTGCCCGACGGAGAGAATCCTCCGAAATCGGGCAACCCCATTGACTTTTTATAAATTATATGATAAAATATCGGGGAGATGTGACACGCTGTGACTTAACCGAGGCTCTTCACGATTCTCTCGGTATCTTCGGCGATCACAAGCTCTTCGTTCGTCGGGATCATATAGACGGCGACACGGGAATCTTCCGCGGAAATCTTCACGGGAGTGCCGCTGTGTCCGAAGTTGTTTTTCTCTTTATCAAGGCGGATCCCGAGAAATTCCAGACCTTCGAGCGCGTGCTCGCGGATGTAAGGCGTATGTTCTCCGATACCGGCGGTAAAGACGACGGCATCAAGTCCGCCCATCGCGGCGGCATACGAGCCGATGTATTTTTTCAGCTGGTAGCAGAGCATATCGAAGGCTAGTTTTGCCCGCTCGTTCCCCTCCTTCATCGCGTGCTCCACATCGCGGGAATCCGAGCTGACACCGCTGATCCCTAGGAAACCGCAGGATTTGTTCATGTAGGTTTCCATTTCGGCGGGGGTATATCCCTTCTTCTCCATCAGAAACGGAACAATGGCGGGGTCAATCGAACCGCAACGCGTCCCCATCAGGACGCCGTCAAGCGGAGTAAAGCCCATAGAGGTATCGACACACTTCCCGTCCTTCACGGCACTGACGGACGAGCCGTTGCCGATATGGCAGGTGACGACCTTCATACCTTCTGCGCTCTTTCCGAGCAGTTTCAGCACCTCTCTTGCCACATAGCGGTGCGAGGTACCGTGTGCGCCGTAGCGGCGGACGCCGTATTCCTCATAGACATCGTAGGAGACGCCGTACATATAGGCTTCCTTCGGCATGGTCTGATGGAAAGCGGTATCAAAGACAAGCACTTCCGGAACATCGGGCAGTGCCTCAAGGCAACCGTAGATGCCCATCAGGTGCGCGCCGGTATGAAGAGGTGCATATGATCTGCATTTTTCCAGTGTATGAATGACCTCATCGGTCACGAGAACCGATTCGGTGAAATAGGGTCCGCCATGAACCACGCGGTGCCCGACGGCACCGATCTCGCCGATCGAGGAAAGGCAACCGACCTCGGGATCGACCAGTGTCTTCGCGACAAGGCGGATCGCCGCGGCGTGATCCTTCATGGGGATCTCCTCTTCCCGTTCTTTGCCGTCTGCCGTCTTATGAAGAAGGCGGGAATGATCAATACCGATGCGCTCGCAGTTGCCCTTGGCAAGGACGGCGTGGCTCTCGGTGTCGAACAGCTGATACTTCAGGGAACTGGATCCCGCATTTACAACAAGAACTTTCATTTTATCATTTCTCCCATTCCGCCGCCCACGCGGCGGCACAAAGTTTACTGCGTTTATTATACACCCGATTTCCCCGCTATGCAAGAACTTTTTTCCAAAAAGGACAGAAGAAGATGAAAAATGTCGCCGTCATCGCGGAATACAATCCCTTTCATACCGGACATGCCTATCAGATCCGGAAGATCCGCGAAGCCTTCGACGAAGAGACGACGGTCATTGCTTTTATGAGCGGAACCTTCGTTCAGCGGGGAGACATTGCGATCGCGGACAAATGGGTGCGTGCCGAAGCCGCCGTACGCGGCGGGGCGGATCTCGTACTTGAGATTCCCTTTCCTTACTCCGCCTCCGGCGCGGAATTCTATGCCACAGCCGCCGTACGGCTGATTCGCTCGGTCGGCGGGATAGATATCCTCTCTTTCGGCTCCGAGTCGGGCGACCTCACGACGCTCTCACGCGCGGCGGAAAACATGATGACACCCGAATATCAAAAAGCGTTCCGCGAGGCACTGAAGGACACCCGCAGCGGCGGATACCCTGCCACCGCGGAAGAGATCTACCGAAGACTCTTCGCGACGGATTTTGCGGCGGATATCTTCCGACCGAACAACATTCTCGCGATGGAATACCTGAAGGCGATCACGCGCGAGGACGCCGGACTTCTCCCTCATACCGTAAAACGGGAGGGGGCGGACTATGCGCAATGCGAGCTGGCGGAAGATTCTCACCCGAGCGCGACAGCAGTGCGAAAACATCTCCTCGAGGGGGATCTCCGCGCGCTCTCTTATCTTTCGGCGGAAGTTGCCGCCGTCTACCGTGCGGCGATCTCCCGCGGGGAATGTCCCGCGGACGCCGAGCGTCTCTCCCCCGCGATTCTTTCTTTCTTCCGATTAAACCCCACCCCGACCGTCCCGGAAATCCGTGACGCGACGGGCGGTTTATATACCCGCCTCGCGAAAAAAAGCCGTGAGGCAACCGGCATCACTTCTCTTGCGACCCTTTCGGAAACCAAAAAGTACACCAATGCGCGAATCCGCCGTGCCATGTGGTTCTCTTTCTTCGGCGTTACCTCCTCCGAAGTCTCGGCACCACCGACCTACACGCAGGTTCTCGCGCTGAACGGGCGCGGACAAGCCTTCCTGAAAGCCACAAAGCGCACCGCAAAAATCCCGATTCTGACCAAGCCCTCCGCCAAAGACGCGCTCCCTCCCGAAGCCATTCCCGGGAAGATGCGCGCGGACGCGGCGGACGAGGTCGCGGAATCGGCAATGCCGAAGCCGAGGGCGGCAACCGCCCTGCTCCGTCATACGCCGTTTCTCGCAAAATAGCGGTTTTTGCGGAATCTTCACAGCGTCTCTTTTTGTCGAAGCACTTTACAGAGACAAACGGGTCTGCTATGATAGAGGACGGAAGGTGGACATGCCGCCGACATTTTCCAAATATCAACGGAAAGGAGACTTTACAATGCTGAATGCAGAAGGCATCAAGGGCGGTTTTCTCGAATATAAGGGAAGACCCCTCGTTCGTCAGGACAAAGACATCTACTACGGAGATCTCTCGGAAAACTATCATGTACATATGATGATCATGACCGAGCGTGACAGCGGGAGCGGGGACGAGATTCCCGACAAGATCGTGGTTCAGCTTCTACGCCACGACGGCGCTCCGGAAAAACAGACCATCTCAAACGGACTCGCCGACGCACTGGAGACAGCGGAAGCATGGCTCGACCGCTACAATAAGTAAGCGGCGGGCGAAACCGGAGGGGCGCGGACGGAAGAATTCCGCGCGTCCCTCCGAGGAGGTAAAAAAGAAAGGAATGGCAAACATGAAAGCGACAAAAAGCGGCAATCTCTACCGTGTGATTGTCCTGATCCTCATTGCCACCGTCCTGATATGTGCCGTGGGCTTCGCGGCGGACGGCTGGCAAAAATCCCCTGCACCGGACAGCGGAAATACCGATGAAAATAACGGTGATACCGATGAAAATAAAGACGGCAGCAAGACGGGCGACACTCCGACAAACGATCCGGAGGAACCCGTCATTTATATTCCCAAATTTACGGACGCGCTCACGGGGCTTGAGACCTCGGAGCGACTCGCGAAGCTCCGTCACATCGCCTTCGTGACCGAAAACACACAGTACCTTTACGGCATGTCGTCGGCTTCTGTGGTTTTTGAATTCCCTTACGAAGGGGGCGGAACACGCTACCTCGTCTATCAGAGTGACCCGAAAAAACTCGGAAAAATCGGTGCGCTCGGCATGGCGCGGGACTACATGACCTCTCTTATCCGCTCGTTTGACGCGATTCCGGTCGCGGTCGGTTCCGACGATCCCGCCGAGGTAAAGGGTACCGAAGGAGTGGGCGTGCTAGACCTCTCCCGCTCCGACTCCTTCGCTTATACCGAAAATACGGTATTCCACTACACGAACGGAGATCTGATCAGCGCGGCGCTGGCGGCGTCCGGGATCTCTACCGTACGCACGGAGGCAAGCGTGCTCCCCTACGGGTTCTACGATTTCGGAAAAGAACCGACGCCGAGCGGAAAGAGTGCCTCCACCGTCCTTCTCCCCTATTCCGAATCCAACGAGACCGAGCTTTACTACAACGCAGAGGCAGGCACCTACTGCTACTCCAAATGCGGAAGCCGGAAGATCGACACACTGAACGGGAAAAACATCACCTTCAAAAATGTCTTTCTCCTCTTTGCGGACGCGACAACCTACGAAAAGGCGGACGGGGTCACGACGGTTCTTGACACGGAAAGCTCGGGCGGCGGCTACTACATTTCGGGCGGCGCGCTGACCGAATTCACATGGAAGTTCACGGACGGAAAGATGGTCTTCACGGGGCTCGACGGTAACCGTCTCACGGTATACCGCGGAAACTCCTATTTCTCTTTCTTCAAGTCTTCCATGAAAAAATCCGTTACCATTCAATAAAAAATGCGGGGCAGTTAAAATTCTGCCCCACATTTTTTGCCTTTTGTGAATAATCTTATGAAATATGGAAACACTCTCGGAAGAAAAAACGAAACGAGGTGTTTTCCTTTATGAAAAAAAGCGTTGTATTACCGGTGCTCGCAATCCTGCTCGCGACGCTTCTGCTCGCCGTCATGCCGACGGAGGCGGACGCCGCCATCTACACCGACACGATCCGCCTGCATGTCCTCGCGAACTCGGACAGCGAAGAAGATCAAAGCACAAAGTTCGCGGTGAGAGACGACCTGCTTCTTACATACGGATCGGTGCTCGGCACAGCGAAGACGATGGAAGAAGCGGAATCTCTCGTGCGACGGATGATCCCGGAAATGCGGGAGCATGTCAACGAATTTCTTTCCGCACGCGGTGTAAGTGACACCGCCGACATTACCTTCTCGGTCGAATGGTACGAGACGCGGGTGTATGAAACCTTTACCCTGCCGGCGGGATATTACCCTTCTCTGCGCGTCCTGATCGGAGCGGCAGAGGGCAGAAACTGGTGGTGTGTGATGTTCCCTCCTCTTTGTCTTGACATGGCAACGGAGGACGCGCCCGCCGACGACGGACTCGGTGCGTACAGCGAGAGTGAGCGCCGTCTGATCTCGGGCGGTTACCGCGTGCGCTTCAAGCTGCTCGAGGCGGTATCTGGCATGTTCCGCGAAAAAAGCGGCACCGATCCGAAGAGAAAGTAAAAAAACCGTTGCATTTCTCCCCGTCTTGTGATATGATAGGAAGGAAAAGACGAAACGGAGGCACGGTATGCAGGCAAAAAAGACAGACGGACGGGTCATTGCGGAAAACCGCAAGGCACGGCACGATTATTTCGTCGAAGAAGTATACGAAGCGGGCGTCGCGCTCTTCGGCACGGAGGTCAAGTCCGTGCGCGCGGGTGCGGTCAATCTGAAAGACGCGTACTGCGACATCCGCGACGGCGAGATGTATGCACTCGGCGTGCACATCAGTCCGTATGAGCAAGGAAACATTTTCAACCGCGATCCTCTGCGGGAGAAAAAGCTCCTCATGCACAAAAAAGAAATTATGAAGCTCGTAGGACTTGTGACGCGGGAGGGCTACACGCTGGTGCCTCTCTCGCTCTATTACAAAGGCTCACGCGTGAAGATGGCGATCGGGCTTTGCCGTGGTAAAAAGCTGTATGACAAACGGGACGACATGGCGCGGCGGGACGCCGACCGCGTGATCGAACGGCAGATGAAGGATCGCCGCGGAAGCGGCGAAGACTGAAAAGTGCGGACCTGAACCTATCCGATTCGGGTCCGCACTTTTTTAATGTTTCTTTTCCTCTCTGAGAGATCTTCTGTATTCTCGCGGTGAAAGGCGATATTTCTCCTTGAATGCCTTGCTGAACGAATAGATGGAGGAATAATGCAGTTTCTCGGCGATCTGCGTGAAGTTAAGTTCCCCTTCCCGTATCAGCATGCGTGCGCGCTCGAGACGCTGTTCCCGATAATAATCCGCGATGGTGCCTGCCGTGGTTTTCGCAAAAATCCGGGAGAGGTAGGCATAATCGTAGTTCAGCGCGGCGGAGAGATCGGCAAGCGCCGTCATGGTATAAAGGTTTGTATTGATGTAGGACATGATCTGATAGCAGAGCTCGTTTTTCGTTTGCGTGTGCAGGTTCTTGATCGTATATTTCGCATGAGAGCGCAGAATCTGAATCACCGTCTGCGTAAAGAGCGCGGAGAGATAGCGCTTTTTGTAAAGACGCGGAGAGTCAATCTCCCCGATGGCGGAGGCTACCAGCTGTTTTAGGGTATCGTTACGGAAAAAACGCGCATCTTCGCCTCTGACAGAGTCCGAGAGTCTGCACATCTGCTTTGAGAGTTCCGCATCCGTAACACGGAATGCGAAGAAATAATAATTCATTCCGACATCCGTCGCCGCATCCATACGGTGCGTGTCATACGGCAAAGACAAATAGATATCGTCCTTTTCGACCGGCAGGGTCACGCCGTTGGTTGTCACGCTTCCCCGTCCCGCGGTGACAACCGTCAGCTCATAGAAATCTCCGTGCGTATGGCACCCGACCGTCGTGCCGAGACCGCAATGTGCGACCCCAAGCTGAAGAAGATCTATTGTCTCGTAAGACAGCGGATCGTTCATTTGATTGACTTCAAAATGATATTTTAATTTTTCTTGTCTCATGTTGTCTCATCTCCTGCTTTCCAGTATACACAAAAATCCAGGTTTGTCAAGAGATTTCGGATCTTTACCGATCCGATTTTTTACTTTTTTCTCTCGGAGAAAAGACAAGCGAAGATAAATTCAAAGGCAAATCAAAGCATTGCGGCAGGTCTGTGCATGCGTTATAATGAAGCTGTCAGAGATGAATCTATCCATATGGGAGGCGCTCAAAATGAGTCAATATGAAATCATCAAAGACGGCAGGTGCGAATATTTTATCGTGACATCCGAATTTGCCGATGTCACGGAGCATTTCGCCGCCTCGGAGTTGCAAAAATATATTTATCAAAGCACGAATGTATTCATTCCCTATTTCTCGGACAGATGTCCGAGGCGCGGCAAGGAAATCCTGGTCGGAAAAGCGGCAAGAGACAACAATGCCGATATTGACGATGTCGGAGACGAGGGGTATGTCATCAGGACGCTCGCCTCCGATATTCTGATCGCGGGAAATACGCCGCGCGGTACGATGTACGGTGTGTACGCCTTTCTCGAACGATTCCTCGGGTTCCGCGCCTTCACGAAAGATGTCGAAAAGATTGACGCTTTGGCGGAACTCACCATCGGGAGCTGTGATATTCGGGAAAAGCCTGCTTTTGAATACCGGGAGGCATACTTCCGCTTCGCGTGGGACACCGGGTTTTCTGTCAAAAACAAGCTGAACGCCAATCTTGCACCGATCCCCCTCGAGCGCGGCGGGAAATTCAAGTTTTTCAACTGCCATCACTCCTTCTTTGACCTTGTGCCGCCGAAATACTATAAAGAGACACATCCGGAATACTTTTCCGTGCGGGAAGATGACAAAGTGGGCACGCAGCTCTGTCTTTCCAATCCCGGGGTGGTAAGTGTCGCGAAAGCGCAGCTTCGGCGCTGGATCCGGGAAAACCCCACCTGCAAAGTATTTTCGATCGCACAAAATGACGAGGTCGGGTATTGCCAATGTCCGAATTGCAGAAAAATCGACGAGGAAAACGGTTCTCCCTCCGGCAGTATCATCACCTTTGTCAATAAGCTCGCCGAAGATATTGAGAAAGACTACCCCGACATCTTACTCCACACCTTTGCCTATGCGTACTCCGAAAAGACACCGAGCAAGGTAAAGCCGCGGAAAAATGTGATCGTCCGCATCGCGAATATCGACTGTCATGTCGGCGCCTTCTTCGATGAATGGGCAAAAAAGGGCGATAATGTATACGGTGCGAGAAACTGTCGGCTGTTCATGGAGAATCTGAGTGCGTGGACCGCTGTCTGCGAGAGAGTATATATCTGGGGGTATGCGGTGAATTTCAGAAATTATCTTCAGCCCCTGCTCCCCATCAAAGAGTTCGCGCACAATCTGCGTCTGTATGCAAAGTACGGGGTGAAAGGCGTGCTGATGCAGGGGAACTTCTCCTACGGCGGTGACGCGTCCATGGGAGATCTGAAAGCATACTTATTCTCCAAATTGCTTTGGAACCCCGACGCCGACGAAAACAAAATTGTCGGAGAATTCATTGACGGCGTATACGGCAAAGGCGCGCCGTATATCAAGGAATATGTCAGACTCATGTCCGAGGCGGTATCGGACAGGGTCGCCACGATCTTCGACAACGCCGATGCGGAGTATTATTCCGACGAGCTGATCGCATACTGCGACAAGCTGTTTGAACAGGCGGAGGCTGTGGCGGAAACGGAAGAAATCCGAAGACGCATCAACCGTGAGCACCTGGCTATGGAATTCATGAAAACCGTGCGTATCGAAGACGACGAGCGCCGCGCCGAAGCGGCAGAAAATCTGAAGAAAAAGGTCATCGACCACAAGCTGACGGAGATCAATGAACGCATCAATCTCCCACTGTCCTTTGAATACATCAAAAAGAGCCGCTATGAAAAAGAGCGGAAAAACTGGTACAACATGTATTATATCGTCAGGTAATCCGGCAAGACAAAAAGACAGTTCCGAAAGAGACTGTCTTTTTGTCTTATGTTTTCCTGCTTTATCTTACACCGAACAGAAGATCGCCGTAGGTCGGGAATGGCCAGTATTTCGCAGCGGTCTTTGTCTCCGCCTCGTCACAGACGGCGCGCAGTGCCGCCATCTTCGGCAGAAGGTCGTCGCGGATTCTCTCGGAGGCGGCGGTGATGTCGCCGATCTCCTTATAGGCGAGTTCCGCATTTTCGAGTTCTGTGGTGGCACGGTCGATCTCATCGGCGAGGGCGGAAAGCTCGGTAATGCTTCTCTTCTCATAGGCGGCACCGAGCGTCGGGCAGACGGCAAGCTTCTTTGCAAGGGTATCCGCAAGCGTGCTC
>CALAFS010000260.1 GCA_937892405.1 uncultured Clostridia bacterium | reverse complement strand
GAGAAGCGCGTCGTCGGCTGTCATCAGAATCTGTCCACGGGGTAGAGGATCTTCAGCTGGTTGATCTTGCTCTCGTACGCCTTCTCCTGTTTTTCGGCAAGGAGCTTGTCGCCGAGCGCCGCTTTCACCTCGTCAAAGGACAGCGCCTTCGCGGGCGTCTTCGCGTCGAGACGGATCAGGTGATAGCCGAACTGCGTTTTGACCGGTTCTTTGGTGATCTCGCCGACCTCCATCGCGAAGACGGCGGCGTCGAATTCCGGCACCATCTGTCCGCGGGTGAACTCACCGAGCGAACCGCCGTTTTCCTTCGACGGGCAGGAGGAGTAGGTTTTTGCCGCGTCCTCAAAGGTCAGCTCGCCGCTGCTGATCTTTTCATAGATTTCTTTTGCCGATTCCGCGCTGTCGACGAGAATGTGAGAGGCACTGACGACCTCCTCACCCTTGAACTCTTCGGCGTGTTCGTCATAGTAGGCGCGCACTTCCGCGTCGGTGACGCGCACGGCGCCGACCGCTTTTTCGAGCGCGTAGTTCGAGAGCAGGCGATCCTTGATCTTCGCGAGCTGTTCCTTGAAGGCGGGCTCCGCCTCGAAAAGATTGCGCTTGGCTTCGAGCAGAAGCAGCTTATTGCCGATCAGGCGATCGAGGATCATCGCGCGCCCTTCGGGGGTGTTGTAGGCGCGACCTCTCTGACCGAGCTCGGCGAGAAAGGCGTCGACATCGCTGTCCGTGACCGGCATGCCGCCGACCGTTGCGAGAACTTTGTTTTCCATGGGTATATCTCCTTTGAAAATTGAATGTGATGTTGATTTCGGGACGCGTCAGACGCGCAGTCCCTTCGGATAATAGTTGCGTACCCGGTCGCCGACGCGCTTTCCGCCGCCGAGCGGGATTCCGTCGCACAGCACGGCGACATAGCCGCCTTCGCCTTCGGAGGAGATTTCCTCTCCGTGAAGATAGGCGGCAAGGCGCGGATCGTCGGACGCAAGATTCACCTTGCGGACAAAGAAGGCGCCGTAAGCGGAAAAGAACTGATGGTGCGGCACGAGCCGCCCCTTTTCCGCACGCCCGACGCATACTCCGGCGGAAAAGACCGATGCCTTCGGCACCGGCATGTCGGAGGAGAGTGCGACGATGTTCTCCCCGTGCTTTCGGAAGACAAGGGACGGCAGTTCTGCCGTCGTGCTTCCGAGAAAGTCCGAGAGCACCGCATTTTCTTCTTTCGTGAGGGGAAGGGAGGCGTCTTTGTAAAGAATTGATGGCGTTTTCGCTCCCGTCACCCGACGGAGTACGGCGAGGAACTGCCCCTCCCCGTGAGAGCGGTGGGGGTAAAAGCGGCGGCAGTCCGAAAGGTTTTCGGAGGTTGCACCGGGCGGTGTGATGCCGTCCGCCGTGACGGTGCGCACGGCGTCCGCCGCGGGGATCAGCCGGTAGTCGGGGTGCGCGGCGAGAAAAGCGTCGACCACCCCTTCGTTTTCTTCGGGGGAGTAGGTGCAGGTTGAGTAGAGGAGGATTCCGCCCTCCGCGACAAGGGGCGCCGCATTGTGCAGGATCTGCGCCTGCCTTTTTGCCGAGGCGAGGACGGCACCCTCGCTCCATTCATCGGCGGCAAGCTCGTTTTTGCGGAACATGCCCTCACCCGAGCAGGGCGCGTCGCAGATCACAAGATCAAAATAAGAGTCGAAGAGCGTCGGGAAGACTGCGGTATCGAGGGAGGTCACCATCGCGTTCGGGATTCCGAGCCGCTCGAAGTTGCCGACCGTGATTTTCGCCCGTGCAGGCACATATTCGTTCGCGAGAAGAAATCCTTCCCGTCCTGCCCGTACGATTGCCTGATGGGATTTTCCGCCCGGCGCGGCGCACAGGTCGAGGATTTTCGCCCCCTTCGGAACCGGTACCGCCGCGACCGCGGACATCGCTCCGGGATCCTGAACATAGAAGGCGCCCGCGTGATGCCAGGGGGTCGCCCCGATTTTCTCGGAGGTGAAAAAATAGCCGTTTTCCGCATAGGGAACGGGGCGGAGGGCGAGTGCCCCGCACATGGCGTCGGTCGGCACACCTCCCGGCAGTTTGAAAGGATTTGTCCGTAGGGCGCGCGCGGGCGCCTCTTCGGTCGTTCTGAGGAAATCGTCGTACTCCCCGCTGAGCAGGGTCTTCATACGACGGAGGAAGGCTTCGGGATACACGCCGTTCTCCTTTCGGAAAAGATTCTCTTCCATTTTACCACATTCCCGCATAGGTTGCAAGAGTTTTTCATTCTTTTTCTTGACAAGCTCTCATTTCCCGCGTATAATAAATATATAATTAAGGAAGAAAAGGTGATGTCCCGTGAAAGAGTATAAAAGCGAAGAACGCATCGGTCATGAGCTGACCCTCTCTCTGTTCCGCAAGAATGAGACGCGTCGGGTGGAACCCCATACGCACGATTTTATCGAGATTGTCTATATCATGGCGGGCGGAGGGACGGAGTACATCAATGATAAGGCACATGCTGTCAGACGCGGCGACCTTCTCTTCATCAACTACGGGAGCAAACATGCCTTTACCCCCGACGAATCTCTCGATTATGTAAATATTTGTTTCCGTCCTGAGTTCGTCGGACAGGATATTATCACGAAAGAGAACGCATTCTCTCTTCTTCAGCTCACCGCCTTCGCCGAGATACAGAAGGAGGAAGAAGAGGGCGTCGTCCACTTCCACGGCAAGGAGCGGGAGGAGCTTGAGCACCTTCTTCTCACGATGCTGAAAGAGTACGGCGGCAGCCTCCCCGGCAGGGATACGGTTCTTCTCAGCTGTATGAACCTTGTGATCGTCTACCTTCTCCGAAAGCTGACTGTGGCAGAGGACGAGGACACCCCCGACATTCTTGCGAAGATCGCCCGCTATATTGAGGAGAATCCGGACGCCGACCTTTCCCTTCCCACCCTCGCGAGGAAATGCTTTTATAACCCCTCGTATTTCAGCCGCGCGTTCAAAAAATCCTTCGGCATCTCCCTTTCCGATTATGTGAGGGACAGAAAGATCGCGTCGGCGCTCTCCCTCTTCGACGCCGGGGGACTCAGCGCGGACGAAATCGCGGAACGCTCCGGCTTTTCTTCCGCCGCCGCCTTTTATCGCGCGTACGCGAAAGCGAGGGGGGAGAGCTTCTCCGCCTACCGCGGAAAGAAAAAGTGAATCCCTGCCTCTTATATCAAAGTTTTCTATTGACAAATTTAGAAGAAAATGGTATAATGCTGATGTTCTGAATAAATTTCCGCCACGGGCGGAGGATAACAAAAGAAAGGAAGCCTGCATGAATTTCAAGAATAAAACTCACAACTATCCTCTCTATGAGACCACGCATTTCAAGGAATTCCGCGAGCTTGTGGAAAATGTCGCGGCAAAGCACCCCGACCGTTATGCCGTTACCTATAAGAAAAAGCCCACCGATAAGGAGGAGCTGCATTATACTTATACCGAGGGAAAGGAATATGTCCGTGACCTCGGCACCGAGTTCCACGCCATGGGACTGGAGGAGAAGAAGGTTGCCCTGATCGGCGAGACTTCGCCCGGCTGGATCTTTTCCTACTTCGCTCTCGGTGCGTCGGGCGCCGTCAGCATTCCGATTGATAAGGATCTGCCCGCCGCGGACATCGCCTCGATCCTGAATACCGCCGAGTGCCACTATGCGATCCTCTCTTCCGCGATCGCGAAGAAGGCGGAAGAGCTCCGCACACTGGTTCCCACGCTGGAGACGATCATCGAGATCGGCGAGGGCACGATTCCCGGTGCTCTGACGCTCGAGACACTCCGCCTTGCCGGACGCGAAAAGTTCCTTGCCGGTAACAACAGCTACTACGATTATGAGATTGATACCGACAAGATTTCATCCATCGTCTTCACCTCCGGTACGACCGGAAAGGGCAAGGGCGTCATGCTCACGCAGGGGAACATCTGCTCGGACATGGAGCAGGGCATGTACAATTTCCAGATCACCTACAAGACCGTCATGGTTCTTCCCCCGCACCATACCTTCGGCTCGACCGTCAATATTGTCGGACACTATTCGCAGGGGTGCGAGCTTTGCATCTCCTCGGGTATCCGCTATGTGGTAAACGAGCTGAAAGAGTATCAGCCCACGCATATGATCCTCGTTCCTCTCTTCGTCGAGACTTTCTATAAGAAGATTCTCTCCACGGCGGAGAAGACAGGGAAGCTCGCGACTCTGCAGAAGATGATCGCCGTCTCGAATAAGCTCCGCCGCGTCGGCATCGACCTTCGCCGCGTCTTCTTCAAGTCGGTGCTTGCGAACTTCGGCGGTAAGATCGAGATGATCATCTGCGGCGGCGCCGCTCTCCATCAGGACATCATCGACTTCTTCGACGGCATCGGCATCACCGTCATGAACGGCTACGGCATTACCGAGTGCGCTCCCCTCATCTCCTGCAACCGCAACCAGTACCGTAAGAACGGCTCGGTCGGTCTGCCCATCATCGGCGGTAAGGTGAAGATCCTTGACCCCGACGAGAACGGCGAGGGCGAGATCTGCTACAAGGGACCGAATGTCATGATCGGTTACTATCAGAATGAAGAAGCAACCCGCGAAGCCATCGACGAAGAGGGCTACTTCCACACCGGTGACTACGGAAAGATCGAGACCGAAGGGGAAGACCAGTGGATTTACATCACCGGCAGACTGAAGAACCTTATCATCTTCTCGAACGGTAAGAATGTGTATCCCGAAGAGCTGGAGACGGACATTCAGGGTGTCTACGGCGTCGGCGAAGTCGTTGTCTATGCCGGTGAGAGCAAGAGCGACCCGTCGAAGGAAGTCATCGTTGCCGAGATCTATCCCGACGAGGACGCGCTGAAGCTCCGCAACATCACCGATCCCGTGACCTACTTCGATGAGGAGATCAAGAAGATCAACCGCAAGAATGTCTCCTATAAGAGTATCGGTAAGGTGAAGCTCCGCACTGAAGAATTCCCGAAGAACACCTCGCGTAAGATCACGAGATTCGCTATCGACAAGTCGATTGATTAACCTTCAGAAAAGAGCCGCCGTCGGCGGCTCTTTTCTCTTAAAAAGCAAAATTTGCATGATAATGTAAAGAAACATGCGCAAAAAACGCGGAAAGGAGGGCGAAATGCAGGAAAACGAAAAGAGTAAAAACGGAATTCCCGTATACTATTATAAGAATCCCGCCCTTCACGGCTTTCACCTCTCCCTCTATGTCCGCGCGGGCAGTATCTATGAGACGGAGGAGAACTCCGGTATTTCGCATTTTACCGAGCATGTCCTGATCCGCAATGTCAACCGCCTGATGGGCGGAGAGCTGTATGCGCTCCTCGACCGCGAGGGACTTGAATTCAATGCCTCGACTTACAGCGATATGATCCAGTTCTATATCGCGGGTGCGAGTGAAAAGTTCGGGTGCGCCGTGCGGATTTTACCGCGCCTTCTCGAGCCGCTCGCCCTTGACGGGGGAGAGATCGACCTTGAGCGGCGGCGCGTGCGTGCCGAGATCCGCGAGGGGGACGACCGTACCTCCCTCGGCGCCTTCTCGTCGAAGATCCTCTATCCCGATCATCCCCTCGCCCTGCCGATCGTCGGCACGGGGAGCAGTGTCTCCCGCCTCTCGGGGAAGAAGTTGGAAGCGTTCCGCTCCCGTATTTTTTCCCGCGGCAATTTTTTCTTCTTTCTCACCGGTAATTTCCCGGAAGAGGAGATCGACACGCTTTTGGATCTTGCGGGGAAGACACCCCTGTCGGACGGCACACCTCTTGACGGCACCGTGCGGCTGCCCGACGGCTTCGGTCATCGCGGCGGCGTGTATGTCAAGAACGCCGATTTTACCATGCTTCGCTTCCACTTCGATCTCGATATGACGGAGGTCACGCTCCCCGAGGTCGATCTGCTTTATGACATTCTCTTCTCGGGCTACAATTCCCGCTTCTTCATTGAGATGAGCGAGAACCGCGGACTCTTCTATGACATCAACGGGTCGGTCGAGCGCTATCCGAACCTCGGACTTCTGTACTTTACCTACGAGGTGAAAGAGAAAGACATCGGCGAGAGCGTGAAGATCGCGATGCGGATCCTCTCGGAGATGAAGAAGACGACGCTCGCCGAAGGAGAGTTAATGAAGGCGTCTTATGTGGATAACGCGGGGCTTCTCTTCGATGACGCACGGGAATTCAATTTCACCATGGCATACGACGCACACATTCTGGGGCTCGGCTACCGCTCGCTTTCCGAGCGGGTCGCGGCGTACCGCGCTGTTACGCCCGAGCGGATCGCCGAGGTCGCGCGCATCGTCTTCCGCCCCGAGAATCTGACACTGACAATGAAGGGAAACAAAAAGAAAATCAACCCCAACGCCCTTCGCGAAATGTTCTCTCCCCTGAATTAAAAAAGCGGATACGCAAAGAAAACTTTGCATATCCGCTTTTTATTTTCTCGGATCAGTCGAGATAATCTCTTCTGTAATCGAGCTTGAATTCTTTGGCGAGTGCCTTGAGCTGGTCGTCGGTGATCTCATTGACACGCGGGAAGGCGGCGGTCTGCATGTAGAGGATTGCCGCTTTTTCCACAGTCTCGATCAGACCGAACGCCTCGTCGAGCGTGCGTCCCGTACCGTAGATACCGTGCGCCGTCCAGACGCAGAGGCGCGTCGATTTCAGCTTCTCCGCCGTGGCGTGCCCGATCGCGTCGGTGCCGCAGACGAGCCAGGGGAGCACCGCGATCCCTTCGGGGAACACAACGATACTCTCGGTCTGCATCTTCCAGAGACTGCGGGTAAACTCGCGCTCGGAGAGCGGGTGAATGAGAGACATCGCGATGGTCGAGGTCGGGTGCGTGTGCATGACGATACGGTGCTCGGGATCGACCGCGAGACGCGCCGCGTGGCTCATCAGGTGGGCGGGGAGCTCACTGGTAAAGCGACCGCCGTCGCGATACCCCCAGAGCAGCTCGGCACTCTTGCCGTCCGCTCCGATGCGGAAGAGACCGAGGTTGTTTTCGGGATCGTATTCCACATTTTTGAAATATTTTCCGGTGCCCGTCACGAGGAAGTATTTACCGACAAGCTCGGAGGCGTCGAAGGGGATCGGAATCACGCGGATCACGCGATCGGGATCGACATACGGGCGGATTTCCTCTTCGGTCAGAAGATAGGAGAGGTTGCCGCCGTTGCGCTCGTCCCAGCCGAGGCGGTAAAGGTTCGAGAGCGTGCGGATGCTCTCACGCATAAAGGGGGCATAAAGAATGTTTTCCATTTGTTTTTTTCGCCGGGACAGCGTCTGTGACACCGTCCCGATATCCTTTCCTGCTAATCAGCAAAATCTTCGGAGAAATCAGACGCGCTTTGCGAGCACATTCTTTTCGTAGTCCTCCACCTCGGAGAACCACGCCATGCCGACCGGCACACCGGCGCGGCGGCAGAATTCGTCATAGACCGCACCGAAGGGCAGAGTCTTCAGCTCTTCGGATTCCGCCATCAGCTTCGTGATGTTGAAGTCGTCCTGCAGGCGCTTCAGCTCCGCGTTCGGAAGAAGAAGTGCCGAGAGGAGAGCCTTCTGCATGTTTCTCGTGCCGACCACCCATGCGGAAATGCGGTTGATCGACGCGTCAAAGTAGTCAAGACCGATCAGCACGCGTCCGAGCGCGTCGTTTCTGACGATCTCCTTCGCGATTTCCTTCGTCTCGTCGTCGAGCAGAACCACATGGTCGGAGTCCCAGCGCACCGGGCGCGTGACATGAAGGGCGACATAGTCGGAGAAGAGGAGGAGCGAGGGGATTTTATCCGATACCATCTCGGTCGGGTGATAGTGACCGTTGTCGAGCAGGCAGCAGATGCCGTTCTTCGCACAGTAGTTCTGATAGAACTCGGCGGAACCGACCGTGTAGCTCTCGAGTCCGATGCCGAACACCTTGCTTTCGAGCGAGTCGATGATGTATTTCTTGTCATATTTGACCGAGTAGATCTCGTCGAGGGACTTCTTGAGTCTCGCTCTCGGACCGAGACGGTCGGCGGGGATTTCCTTCATGCCGTCGGGGATCCAGATGTTGCAAAGGCAGGGAGTGCCGAGCTTTTCACCGATGTACGCCGAGATCTTGCGGCATGCCTTGCCGTGGCGCACCCAGTAGGCACGGGTCTCTTCGTCGGGGCTGGAGAGGGTCAGATCGTTCTTCACATAGGGAGAGGAGAAGAAGGTCGGGTTGAAGTCGATGCCGATCCCGCGGGACTTCGCGTAGTCGATCCACGCGTCGAAGTGCTTCGGCTCGAGCTTGTCGCGATCCACCTTTTCGCCGTTCGTGATGGCGTAGATGGCGTGAAGGTTGATCTTCTTCTTGCCGGGGATCAGAGAGAGCGCACGGTCAAAGTCCGCCATCAGCTCTTCGGGGGTGCGTGCCTTTCCGGGGTAGTTGCCCGTCGCCTGAATACCGCCGGTCAGAGAGCCTGCGGATTCAAAGCCGCCGACATCGTCTCCCTGCCAGCAGTGAATGGAGATGGAGACATCGGCAAGGCGCGAGAGCGCCTCTTCGGTGTCGACGCCGAAGGCGGCGTAAGCCTGTTTTGCGAGTTCGTATGCGTTCATATTATGCTTCCTTTCGGTTGAGTTGTGTTTTCAGATTTCCGATGGCGGTTGCCTCGATCGGCAGGGCGATGACCTCTTTCTCCGTCGCACGCTCTGTCAGCTCATTTAAGAAGCCGTTCTTGGCTCCACCTCCGACAATGTAAAGTTTTGTGTACTTTTTGCCTGTATTTTCTTCCAGCTCGTCGAGCGCTTCTCTGTATCCGAGTGCGAGACTCTCATACGCGCAGCGGAAGAAATCCGCCTCGTTCTCCGGTAGCTTTTCACCCGCCTCGCAAAGGGAGGAGAGGAATGCCTCCTTCATGCTCTTCGGCGCGAGGAAGAGAGGATCGTTGACGGGAATGTGACCGTGATAGTCGCTCGCCTCCGCCTCTTTCGCGATCTCGCCGTAGTCCTTTCCGGGGCATAGCTCGGCGCGCAGACACTGCACGAGCCACATGCCCGTCAGATTCTTCTGATAGCGGTTGTAACCGACCCCGCCCTCATTCGAGTAGTTTGCGAGACGGCTCTTTTCGTCGGTCAGCGCCCCGGTCGTTCTCACGCCGAGAAGGGACCAGGTGCCCGAGGAAATGTAGGGCGCGTTCTCCGGCATGTCGATCGCCTCCACCGCCGCGGCGGTGTCATGCGTCGGGCAGAGGACGACGAGCGCATCTCCACCGACCTCGCGTACGATCTCGGGCTTCAGATGACCGAGAGGCGTTCCCGGTGCCGAGAGGGGCGCCGCGAGAGAAAGCGGCAGATTCAGCACGCGGAAAATATCGGGATCGAACGCGTGCGTCTTCGCGTTTACCATACCGGTGGTCGTGGCGTTCGTGTATTCCTTTTTCTTCACACCGGTGAGGCGGTACATCAGGTATTCCGGGATCATCAGAAAGTCGCTCACCCCGGCGAGCCGTCCCTCCGCGAGGTCGGCATACAGGCTGTAAACCGTGTTGAACTTCTGAAACTGAATTCCCGTTTTGTCGTAAAGAGAAGAGAAGGGGATCCGCTCATGCACCCGCTCGACATAAGCGTCGTTGCGTGCATCGCGGTAAGCGTAGACGGGGCGGACTTCTTCCTCCCCGCGGAGCAGAACATAGTCCACACCCCAGGTGTCGATCGAGATGGTCTCAATGTCGGGGAAAACGGCGAATGCGGCGCGGATTCCCGCCACCACCTCGCAAAAGAGGGCGTCTGTGTCCCAGATCAGGTGTCCGTTCTGTTCTTTGACTCCGTTCGGGAAGCGGTAGACCTCACGGGTTTCCATCGCCCCGTGTTCTCCGTACCAACCGACGATATGCCGGCCGCTGGAGGCGCCGATGTCAATGGCAAGTGCGCGTTTCATATCTCCTCCTTGATGATCCTGTCTGACTTTCTTTTGCGGTACGGTTCTCCTATGCGCATTGCCCGGAGAAACTTTCCGCTTCGCCCTTATTATAACATAGTTGTTTTCAAAATACAAGGAACGGATTTATGATAAAAAGTGCCCTGATTTGCGATTTTTCTCTTGAAAATCCTTGCAACATGTGTTAAAATAGCAGTAAAAAGGAGAAAGGGAGGCACCTATGCAGTCGTTTTTACTTGAAAAACTTCTTCCTGTCACAGAGGAGGAAAAGCGCCTTCTCGCTGGCGGCGACCTTGAACGAAAGCTCTATACCGCCGACCGCGAGTTTGTCGTCAGCGGCATGCGCCTGTCCAATGGAAAAGAGATTGCCGTGCGTGCCCACACCCGCTTTACCTCCTTTCCGCAGCATAAGCATAATTACGCGGAGACGATGATTGTTCTCTCGGGGCAGATCACGCATGTCATCGGCGGGCGCCGCTTTTCCCTCGGCGCCGGCGATATCCTTTTCATGAACCGTCATGTCACGCACGCCGTGGAGCGCGCGGGAGAAGGGGACATCGGCGTCAACCTGATCGTTTCGGATTCTTTTCTGAACCGTCTCGCCGAGCGTATGTCGTCGACGGTATTCTCTCCTTTTATTGAAGAAAACGCAAAGGGGAACGGAAGCCCTTCCTGCCTTGTTTTCCGAACGGCAGGGGTGCCACAGCTCGAAAATCTGGAAGAAAACATGCTTTGCGAGATTACGGCAAAAGAGCAGGATACGCAGATCCTCTCGGATACTTTTGCCCTCCTTCTGACCTGCCTGTCGAAAAAGCAGGACGACCTTCTCCTTTTTTCCAATACGATTTTATCGAAGGAGGAGCGCCGCCGCGCGGCGGTGATGAGCTATGTCCGCGACAATTACAGAGAGGGGACACCGTCCGATCTCGCGGAGAAGCTCGCTCTTTCTCCGACCTATCTTTCCCACCTTGTCACCGACCTCTTCGGCGACACGCTGAACCGCCTTCTCACAAAGGAAAAGCTCCGTCACGCCGCACTTCTTCTTGCGGAGACCGAGCTTTCCGTAGAGCAGATCTATTATTCCGTCGGCTTTGACAGCTCCTCTTATTTTCACCGTGCCTTCCGAAAAATTTACGGTGTCAAGCCTTTGGACTATCGGAGACAAAACAAAGCGAAAAAAGAAAAGGACTGAGAAAATCAGTCCTTTTTGTATAGTATTCTTTACTTTTTGATTACTTTTCCGGATTCTTGGAGAGATATTTCAGGTACGCATTGATGAATCCGTCGATCTCACCGTCCATCACCGCGTCGATGTTCCCGTCCTCGTACCCGGTGCGCGTGTCCTTTGCGAGCGTGTAGGGCATGAAGACATAGCTGCGGATCTGGCTGCCCCATTCGATGTTCGCTTTGTTGCCCTGAATGTCTTCGATGCGGTCGAGCTTCTCGCGGATTTTGATCTCCATGAGCTTCGCCTTCAGCATTTTCATGGCGGTTTCCTTGTTCTGGAGCTGGCTGCGTTCGGTCTGACAGCCGACGACGATACCCGTCGGCTTGTGCACGATGCGGATCGCCGAGTCGGTCTTGTTGATGTGCTGACCGCCCGCGCCGCTCGAGCGGTGCGCCGTCACTTCGATGTCCTCGTCGCGGATCACGATCGTGTCGTCATCATTGAACTCCGGCATGACCTCCACCGAGGCAAAGGAGGTGTGCCGTCTGCCCGATGCGTCGAAGGGGGAGATTCTGACAAGGCGGTGTACGCCGTTTTCACTCTTCAGATAGCCGTAGGCGTTCATTCCTTCGATCATGATCGTCGCCGACTTGATGCCCGCTTCGTCCCCGTCGAGCCAGTCGATGAGCTTGACATTGAAGCCGTGCTTTTCTCCCCAGCGGGTGTACATGCGGTAGAGCATGGACGCCCAGTCCTGCGCCTCGGTGCCGCCGGCACCCGGGTGGAAGGAGAGGATCGCGTTGTTTTTATCGTAGGGACCCGAGAGCAGAACCTCGATGCGCTTTTTCTCCGCCTCCGATTCGATGAATTCGGTCTCACTGACCACCTCTTCCACCGAGCCTTCGTCGTTATCCTCGATCGCCATCTCGCAGAGCGTGTAGGCGTCCTCGAGCTTTGCGCAGAGCGTCTCGTAGCTCTCCACTTTGTCTTTCAGCTGTTTGATCTCGCGGAGCTTCTGAGAGGACTTCTCGGCGTCATTCCAGAATTCGGCGACCGTCGTCTCTTTTTCGAGATCCGCGGCGCGCTCGCGCGCCTCCTCGATGCGGAGCTGGTTTCCGAGTTCTTTCAGGGTGTCTTTGAGGTCGACGAGTTTTCTCTTCGACTCTTCGAGTGCAAGTATCATGTCGCTTTCCTTTCAACGGTAGATAAAAAATCCTTAACGGGAACAGTATAACATATTTTACCCGAAAAGTAAATACCTAAAATCAATAACTTCTCTTGACATGGGGAATATTTTATATTATAATGGTATCAATCATAGAAAGAATGGTGAAATACCGTGAAATTTTCTTTGAAGAATTTATGGAAAAAGAAAGAGGATAAAAAAATGACAGTTACCAAAGAGACGCTGATCGGCGATATTCTCGATCACGATGTGGAGACCGCACGGTTCTTTTTTGAGATCGGCATGCATTGCCTCGGCTGCCCCCATTCCCGCGGGGAATCCATCGAGGAGGCTTGCGCCGTTCACGGCACCGATGCCGACGAGCTGGTAGCGAAGATCAACGACTATCTCGCGAAAAAACAGTGAGCGGTATCGCCCCGGATCCGAGACTGCGGGCGGCGGCGGGATTTGTGAGGCAGGGAGCGGTATTCGCCGACATCGGCACGGATCACGCATACCTGCCTCTTTTCCTTCTAGAAGAGGGGCGGATCGCCCGCGCCGTCTGTACCGACATCAATGAAGGACCCCTTGCGAGCGCCCGTGCGCACGCCGCCATGACCCACTACATAGATAACATGACCTTTCGTCTTGCGGACGGCGCCGCGTGCCTTGCGGATGAGGGCGTTACCGATGTCGCGATCTGCGGCATGGGCGGCGAGCTGATCGCCGACATTCTCTCCCGCGCGCCTTTCCTTGAGACGGAGGGGATCCGCCTGATCCTTCAGCCGATGACCCGGCACAGCGCCGTCAGGCGGTATCTTGCCGCCCACGGCTTCCGCGTCGTCGGGGAGGCGTTTCCCCGCTCGGAGGGGAAGCGGTATGTCGTCCTTGCCGCCGAGTTTGCGGGAGGCTCTTATGCGCTTACCCCGATAGAAGAAGAGCTCGGCGCTCTCACGGAAGAAAAGCTCGCCGATCCCGCCTTTCTCGATTACGCCGCGGCACGCCGCACGACGCTTGAAAAGATCGTGAGAGGGAAGCGCCTCGGGGGAGAGTCGTCCCGCGAGGAAGAAGCACTTCTTTCGCAATTCAAAGAACTATTAAGATAGGAAGAAATCGCCATGACCGTCAAAGAGTATTACGAGAAACTGGAAAAACGGATGCCCCTCTCCCTGCGTGAGCCGTGGGATAACGACGGGCTGATGTGCTGTGCGGACGAGAGCGCCGAGGTGCGCCGCGCCCTTGTGACCCTCGATGTCACGGAGGAGATCGTCGACTTCGCGATCGAGAACGGCTATGATCTCATCGTCTCGCATCACCCCCTGATGTTCCGCCCTGTCTCGTCGATGACGGAGGATCATCACATTTCGAGAAAACTCATCAAGCTCCTTGCGAGCGGCATTTCGGTTTTCTCCTTCCATACCCGCGCGGATAAGGTCGAGGGAGGGGTAAACGACTGCCTCGCCGACCTGATCGGACTGTCCGATGTCACCCCCTTCGGCGAGAGCGGAATCGGGCGGATCGGCACGCTGGAGGAGGAGATGTCGATCGAGGACTTTTCCTACCGCCTGAAGGATCAGCTGAACGCCCACGGGCTTCTCTATGCCGACGGGTACAGTCCCGTGCACCGCGTCGCCGTCGTCGGCGGATCGGGAAAGGACGAGATCGCCGCCGCCATGGCGGCGGGCGCCGATACGCTCGTCTCGGGCAGAATCGGCTATCACGAGATGCAGGAGGCGTCCGAGATGGGGATCAACCTGATCGAGGGCGGGCATTATTTCACCGAATATCCCGTGACGAGCTTTTTCGCCGGCGAGCTGTCGAAGATCTCGCCCGATCTTCCGATCGCGATCACCGATTCCTATAAGCTGAAACTGATCTGACAGACGAGTGCCGTCCGAGAGACGGTGAAAAAGAGAGGCGTGCCGCGGCACGCCCCGCCTTCAGAAAAACAGAGAGCGTGCCGCTTTCTTCGGAAAGTGGCGCGCCCTTTTGCGAAAATCGTCAATTTCGGGCAAAAAGTTGCGCGGAATTGCATAGTTTTTTCTTTTATTTTGTGATAGAATAGATAGGCAATGAAATTTCCGAAGGAAGGACTTCTCCATGGAAGACATCAAAGACCCGTACAAGAAGAGCCGAATCCTCTATATCATCGAGGCGGCGCTGGAATATTTTATCACCCTGATGGTGACGGAATCCTATCTTGCGAAGGTGACCTCCGCCATCGGCATGGAGGATACGCTGATCGCCGTGCTGACCGCTTTCACTTCGCTCGGCGGCGCGTTTCAGCTGATTGCCGTCTTCCTCGCACATAAGACACCGGTCAAACCGTGGGTCACTCCTCTTCATATTCTGAATCAGACCTTCTTCGCCCTGATCTATCTGATTCCCGTGATCGAGATTTCCTACACGGCGCGTGTCCTTCTGTTTATCGTCCTTCTGCTCGGCGGCAACATTCTTTCGAGCATCGTGCAGGCGCCGAAGCTCAACTGGTACATCTCCCTTGTCGACGATAAGAAGAGAGGGAGCTTCACCGCGACGAAGGAGATCGTCTCCCTCATCAGCGGCATGATCTTCACCTATGTGATGGGTGCCATCATCGACGCGCGCGAGGCGGCAGGGGACCTGAAGGGTGCCTTTGTCATCATCGGTATCACCATCTTCTGTCTGATG
>CALAFS010000259.1 GCA_937892405.1 uncultured Clostridia bacterium | reverse complement strand
AGAACGTTGTATATGTACCACGCCGATGCTTCTTTAGATAGTCAAGATACATCCGCCCATATTTGCCGATGGAATAGGTTGTGCCTGTCGGCAAAGCCAGATTTGGATAATAAATGCCGTTTTCTTTTTCTGTGTAAGTAATTTTCATAATCTGTTTCCTCTTCAATTTTGTTTTTCACTTGTATCACAGGCAAAACCGGCACAAAAGGAATATGTCCGACCGTCTTTTTGTAAGTCTGTTATGAACACTCGTACCAAACACGAGCCGTAGGATTTTCCTACGACTCGTGTTTTTTCGTGAGTGACTCATGGCGAGAACCAGTGGTGTTCCATAGGAACACGGGAAGTTCGCTCCGATAACTTTCCGTCTGCGAATAACCCCTCTGCGAACTTCAAGAATCACAGTCACTCCGACCAAATAAGCGTCGCAGGATTTTTCCTGCGGCGCTTATTTTCGCGAGTGGCTTCCGATGAGAACCGGTCGTGTTCCGCAGGAACACGGGAAGTTCGCCCTGATAACTTTCCGTCTGCGGATAACCCCCTCCGTGAACTTCAAGAATCACAGTCACTCCGACCAAATAAAAACCGCAGGATTTTATTCCTGCGGTTTTTATTTGGTTTCGGTTGCCTTGTTTACACCAGCGGTCTCTGCAGGACCGAACCATTCGGGACCAAGGTGTAGTCAGAAGCCGAAAACGATTTTTGCGTTCTTGCTTCCAAGATCATATTTCTCTAAAATCGGGCTTTCCTTATCAATTATTCTTTCGTCCATCTCGGTCACAACGATTGCGACCTAATTGCGACCTAATTGCGACCTAATTGCGACCTGGCCGCAATCGGATTTTCGGCGAAATGTTTTCAAATCAATTTACCACATACCACTTTGCCGCATGGGTTTTTCCTTGGCAAAAAACTTTTCCGTCTTCTTTAAGTTCCCTCATGAGCACCTGGATCTGATTACGATTGAGCCCCGGCAAAACTTGTTGCAATTCTTTGAACGGTGTACCAACTTCGTTGTTCCGGCGAATGTGCTTTAGAAGCAGCTCCTTGTTGGTATCTCGATCCAAGCCGACCTGCCTTGTATGCACGCCGGTTTTTCCCGTTGCTGCATAGAGACTTCTTGCAAGAACATACTTCTTGCGCCCGATATGCTCGACGATGCCCATCTCGATCAGCCGGTTCAAACGGGACAACATCTTTTCATTCAGCGGTCTTTCGCGATACAGAGCGTCAATCGCGAGAAAATCTTCGGTAGACAACCGCTCCGCACACCTCTCGCTGATCCGATTGATTACGGAAAGCATTGCCTTGTCGATAATCAACCCGTTCAGCGTGACGCTGACAAAGTAATCATCTGTTCCCGTAAAGTCGGGAAGCGGCTTTGCCTCTTGTACACTCAGTTCAACCATCAGATTCATGCCTTGTCCGGAACGCTCCACCATGCCGCACAGAGAAAGAATCTCGGCAATCCGACGATTACGCGGCGACTGACGATCCAATATATTGTCAAGTGTGATGCCGGATGGAAGTCCTCCGGGACTTTCAACAATCAATCGGTCTCGGAACTGGCGGACAAAGATGCTACCGCCAAACTGATAATTCCTGTGGCTTACCGCGTTCAGAATTGCCTCTCGAACAACGCGCTCATTGAAAGTGGCAATATCAAATACGAAAAACCCTTCCTGATAATGCTGCTTATCGTTCCGCAGATTGACAAGTTCCCACACGCGGTCATAGCAAGCGAAGAAGCCGACCTTAAACTCTTCTCTCTGATTGGCAGGACCCGACGCTTCGGAGGATCGGTATTCAAAAATGATCTCCGCCTGCGGCAAATACTTAATAATCGCCGCGTTTTTTCCGAACAAAATCAAGGCAGCGTATGTCACACCCTCATCCGCAATCGCACCGCAGTCATGGAGAAGCTGTTCCTTTGACAGCGTGGCAAGCTGCTTTTTGCCGCTCTTTTCGATCCACTTGGCACGAAAGTTTTCAATGGCGGTCTCGTCCAAGTCATCAAGCGTTGCCCCGGCACAAATCGTCCCGGAAAAATCGCCGCCAATCTCTTCATAAATGCTGCGGCGCATATCCTCCGGCATGGGCTTGAGCGTATCACCCTCATAAATCCACGCGACGCCATCGTATTGTACCGGCAAGCCGATGGGACGACTCTTCACATCGAAGACCAGAACCCGCTTTCCTTCGTAGTTGAAAAGCTGAAAATCAACATTGACCTTCAATTTCTCAATCAACCCCCTGCGGGTACGCTCCGGTTGATCAAAAGCCGCACTGCCGACCACGCTGCGGGGTCTCTTGTCTGTGATGCCAAATACCAGTTTACCGCCGCCATTGTTCGCCAAAGCACAGCAACACTTCTCTGCCTCTCCAAAATCAAACCGATTTTTGGCTTCCTTGAATTGGATGTGTTCGCCCTCTTTGGCTTCCAAAAGCTCTTGGACAGTTTCTGAATATGGCATAGCGTTTCTCCTTCGTTCTTTCTGTATATCATCTCAAGCGGAGTTACAACTATTATACTGCATTTGCAACGAATTATCAAGTGCTTTTTTGCTATACTCCCCCGGCTCCGGCGGAAATTGCCTTCTGCTGTCTCAAATACTTCCTCCGGTACTCAAACAATACTGTGCTTGCAAAAACCACGGGGGATATGCGTTCCTCGGGCGGTTGAATTCGTCATTTTTCGATTTTCGCTTGATTCTTTGCGGGAAATAGTGTATGATATTTTTATAAGAGGTACGAAAACGGCAGAAAGGAGGAAGAACATGGCATATCATGAGTTGATCAAAAACTTTAACCGGATCCGTGAATACATGCGCGAATTCTATGTTTACGGATTCAAAAGTCGGGACGAATACCGGCAGAAGAGTGCCCGCTCCTACGACGATGAGCGGCGACGGCTGGAAAGCTGGCTCGGGGACTACATGCGCTTCCGTCAGACGCCCGACGGCAAAAATGTCTTTCTCTCCATCGACAGCCGCGTCTCCCTTCACAATCCTCTCTATGCTGCGTGGAAGACGAAGAGCTTTACCGACGGGGACATCACCCTGCACTTTCTTCTCTTCGACATTCTCTCCTCGCCGGAGATTCTCCTCTCTCTGAATGAGATCACGGAGAAGATCGACGCCCGTCTCCTTCCCTTCCCCGAGCCGAGAATGTTCGATGCGTCCACCGTGCGCAAAAAGCTGAACGAATATATCGCGGAGGGGTTGATCGTCGCCGAAAAGCGAGGAAAAACCATGCTTTACCGCCGAGCGGCGGAAAGCGCGGTCTGCGATGCGGATATTCTCGACTTTTTCTCGGAGGTGTCCCCCTGCGGCGTGGTCGGCTCATTTCTGCTCGACAAGGGGAAGGCGCACCCCGGGCATTTCGCTTTCAAGCATCACTACATTGCTTCGGCAATGGACAGTGAGATCGTCTGCGCTCTGCTTGCCGCGATGTCCGAAAAAAGATATATCACCGCCGAAATTCTCAACCGCCGCAAGGAAAGGGTATCCGAAAATCACATTGTCCCGCTCCGGCTGATGAACAGCGTACAAAACGGCAGGCAATATCTGATGGCATATTCCGAAAGGTTCCGACGGATCCCCGCTTCCCGCATGGACAGCTTTCTGTCGGTAACCGCCGGTGCGGTGTGCGACACCTTCGACGATCTCCGCCATACCCTCGATGCGATGCAAAAGCACATGTGGGGCGTCAGCACACAGAGCTTCTCGGGTAAACGCATGGAGCATGTCGAATTCACCGTCCGATATGCCGATGACGAGCCGCACATTCTCCGCAGACTGGAGCGCGAAAAGCGCGTGGGAACCGTCGAACGGCTCGATAAGAACACCGCAAGATTCACGGCGGATATCTTCGACGCTACGGAGATGATTCCGTGGATCCGTACCTTCCTCTGCAGGATCACAACGATCAGTTTCTCAAACAAAGCGCTGGAGGCGCAGTTCAAAGACGACCTTCGCCGGATGTATGCGCTGTACGGTATGGAAGGCGGTGAGACGGAATGATTTTCAGTGAGCTTTACGGCGCCTATTACAATACGGTCGCCGACATTCTCGGGGTGGCGATCGACCACCCTCTGAAAAAAGGGGAGCTGCACGAAATCGTCGCAACGCACGCCTTCGGCGAAAGTATTCTGAATATCGAGCCGGCGCTCTCGGAGGAGCGGTGGCAGCTGCTCTTCTCCGACGGTACCACACCGATCAAAAACACGCCGACCATGCCGCTCACCCGCCTTGAAAAACAATGGCTGAAAGCCGTCTTCGCCGATCCGAGAATCCGTCTCTTCACCGACGAGCTCCCGGATTTTCCCGATGTCGAACCTCTGTTTTCGGCGGACGACCTGTGCGTGTTCGATCGGTATGCCGACGGAGACCCTTACGGGGACGAAAGATATATCCAAAACTTCCGTCTGATTCTCGATGCGATCAAAAACGGGTACCCCCTCGCCATTGACGCCGAAAACCGCAAGGGCACCGTGACGCACATGGTCGTGATGCCCTCGCGGCTGGAGTATTCCGAAAAGGACGATAAGTTCCGGCTGTACGGCGACGGCTGTCGGCGCGGCGGAGTCGTCAATCTCGGCAGAATCTTTTCCTGCAAGCCGTATACAAAACCTTTTCCCCGCCGCGCGGATCTGAAGAAGGCGTCGCGGGAGGCAAGGACGGTCGAGCTTCTTCTCGTCGACAAAAGAAACGCGCTCGAGCGCGTCCTTTTGCACTTCGCCCATTTTGAAAAAGAGGCGGTGAAGCTCGAAGACAACAAATACAGCGTGACGCTGACCTATGATAAGGACGACGAGACGGAGATGGTCATTCGCATCCTGTCCTTCGGCCCCATGGTAAAGGTGACGGCGCCGGAATCCTTCGTCTCTCTGATCAAAGAGCGGCTGAAAAGCCAGAAAAGTTGCGAATCTTAACGGTTCGCAACTTTTTTTCCGTGATAATTCCGTTTTTTTCCTCTATAATGGTGTCGTAAGGTTCGGGGCGGGTGTATCTCTCACCGCTTTGCACGAGGAATTTCCGAAGTGTATGATGGCTCCCGGATTCTTGCACAATGCGCTACGGACACAGTTCCGCGGCGGGGTATTAAGCCCCCGATTCGCAGGTTCGAATCCTGCCGTACGCCGAAAGGCGCAGCGCCAGAGGATTGGAGTATTGCTTTGAAAAAAGCAAAAGTATCTCACATTTTTATGTGACAGAAAACCGTCTGTCCGTCCACCGCATCGCGTGATGGGGAAGGAAAAGGAGGACGGCAGCCCTGTCCGATACCGGATACCGTTTCTCCGTGACAAAGGTCAGACACGCGTCCCGCCTTTCTATCGGAAAACTCAAGGGATCGGCCGCCGCCGTTCTCCGGACAGACACGAACGATTCACCAAGGAGGTTTTGAAATATGAAAACGGTTATCATCAATGAAAATCAGAGAGGCTTTCTTTTTAAGAACGGAAAGTATGTGAAGACGCTCGGCGCGGGAAAATACCGTCTGCTCGGCGGAAAAGAGATCGAAATCTCGGAGATCGGCGGAGCGATCACCTGCCGTCGCGCTACGCTCGACACGCTGCTTTCGGATCCGGACTTCGCGTCCCGGGTCGCCGTGGCCGAGGTCGCCGACGAGCAGATCGTCCTGCACTTTGTCAATGACAGATTCGCGGGCGTGCTCGGTATGGAGGGGAAATATGCCTTCTGGCAGGCGGGTGACAGGCACGAATTCCGCACGGTGGATCTTTCGACGCCCGAGGCGGACGAGAAGTTTCCTCTTTACATATTCGACCGTATCCCCGCGTCCCTCTATACCAAAATCGAGGTGGCGGAATATGAAAGAGCGCGACTGTATTATAACAATCGGTTCGTCCGTATTCTGGAGCCCGGCACCTATTACTTCTGGAAGACGAGCACCCGCGTGGATTTCGACCTTGTCGACACCCGCCTGACGCAGATGAATATCGTCGGTCAGGAAATCATGACGCAGGATAAGGTATCGCTGAGAATCAACTTTGTCTGCACCTATCGCGTGACGGATTTTGTCAGAATTCTGACCGAAATTGACGACTACACCGAGCAGATGCGCGTCGCCGCCCAGCTCGCCCTGCGCGACTATGTCGGCAAGTACCGCCTCGACGAAATCCTCGAAAACAAAGAGGGGTTGTCGAAATATGTCCTTGAGAGACTCAAAGAAAAAGAGGCGTCGCTGTTCGTGGAAATCAAGGACGCCGGCGTGAAGGATATTATCCTCCCCGGCGAAATCCGGGATATCATGAACACGGTGCTCGTGGCGGAAAAGAAGGCGCAGGCGAATGTCATCACCCGTCGCGAGGAGGTTGCGTCGACCAGATCGTTGCTTAATACTGCGAAATTGATGGACGAAAAC
>CALAFS010000258.1 GCA_937892405.1 uncultured Clostridia bacterium | reverse complement strand
GAAAAAGATCTGATGCTTCGCGGACCCGGCGACTTCTTTTCCGGGATCTCCGGAGATAACTTCAGGCAGAGCGGCGGATTTTCCTTCCGTTTTGCCAATCTCTCGAGTGACAGTACCCTCTTTACCGAGGCATTTTCCGCGGCGAAAGAGTTGCTTTCCCGTGATCCCGACCTCACCGCGCCCGACAATGCCCTCCTCGCCGCGACACTTGACGAAAAGGTGGGGAATGCGAAAGACACAATCTCCTGAATATAAGAAAGGACTGCTATCCGTAATACGCCATGAACAAACAACCCTTAGCCGACCGCATGCGACCGAAAACCTTTGACGAAATCGCGGGACAGGCACACCTTGTCGGAAAAGGCGGCGTCCTCCGCCGACTCGCGGAGAGCCACCGCTTCCCGAATATGATCTTCTTCGGACCTCCCGGCACCGGAAAGACCACGGTCGCGAACATCATCGCCGAGGCGTCCGGTATGCAGCTTTACAAGCTGAATGCCACCACCGCGAGCATCGCGGACATCAAAGAGGTGATCTCTTCGACCGACAGTCTCTTTTCTTCGGAGGGGACGCTTCTCTACCTTGATGAAATCCAGTATTTCAACCGTAAGCAACAGCAATCCCTCCTCGAATTTCTCGAAAACGGAAAGATCACGCTGATTGCCTCCACGACAGAAAACCCGTACTACTACATTTATAACGCGCTTCTTTCCCGTTCTTCCGTCTTCCAGTTCAAGCCGGTGACACCGGAGGAATGCCTTCCCTCCCTTGAACGCGCTCTTGCCATTCTGAACGAAGACTTCGGGACGCAGAAGACGGCAGACGACGAGGTTCTCTTCCGCATCGCGTCGACAGCGGCGGGCGATGTCAGAATGAGCATCAACATCCTTGAGAATCTTTTCTATCTCTCGGAAAATCACCTCGACATGCAGACGCTGACCGACCTCTTGCCGGCAGTCTCCGGGCACTTTGATCGAAACGGCGATGTACATTACGACCTGCTCTCCTGCCTTCAGAAGTCCATCCGCGGCTCCGATCCCGACGCCGCCATTTTCTGGCTTGCGAAGATTCTCGCCGGCGGCGATCTGATTTCCGCCTGCCGCCGTCTTCAGGTTATCGCTTCCGAGGACATCGGCTGTGCCTATCCGATGGCGGCGGTCATCACCCGCGCCGCGGCGGAAAGCGCGAAAGAGCTCGGACTTCCCGAGGCGGCGATCCCTCTTGCCAATGCGACGATCGTGCTCGCCACGGCACCGAAGTCCAATTCCGCCTATGCGGCGCTCGCCGCCGCCCGTGCGGATCTCGACGCAGGGCTCGGAGTCAATGTCCCGGAGCATCTGCAAAGCCCCCTTTTCAAAGGCTATAAATATCCGCACGATTATGAAAACTCGTATGTGGAACAGCAATATCTCCCGAGCGACATCAAAGATCACAAGTATTACACCTTCGGAAGCAACAAGACCGAGCAGGCGGCGCGGGCTTATTATGAGATGATACGGCGGGCGGCGAAATCCTGAATTTCGCATATTTATTCGCCGTTTTCCGCACTTTTTCACAAAAACTTGACAAACCGCGTTTTATCTGCTATAATAGGGCTGTTGCCTATTCGGCAGGCTATTATTGCGCTTTATTTGCTATAAAGACTGCTTTCCTCCTTTTATCTGCTATAATAGGGTGTTGCCTATTCGGCGGGCTTATTAGCGCGTTTTATTTGCTATAAAGGCTGCTGTCTATTCGACAGCTGTTATCTCGTTTTATCTGCTATAATAAGCTACTGCCTATTCGACAGGCTGTTATTACTTCTGCTGCGGCATAGGAGTATGATCCATGATCTATCATTTTATTCTGAATCCGAAATCGGGAAAGAAACGCAAGGATGAGCGATTTGAGAACACCATCAAGACGGCGTGCCAGTCGCGGCATCTGAACTATCATATTTACTACACGACGAGCATCGGCGACGCGACAGACTATGTCCGCAATATGGTGAAGATGTCGAGCGAGCGCCAGCGCTTTATCTGTGCGGGCGGCGACGGAACGATCAACGAGATCGTCAACAGTGCACCCGAAAATCCGAATGTGGAGTTCGGCGTGATCCCGAACGGCTCGGGCAATGACTTTTCCCGCAACTTCACCCATCCGGAAATGTTCCGCAACATTGACGCACAGCTTGACGGGGACACCGTCTCCCTCGATCTTATCAAGTGCAACAATTCCTATTGCGTGAATATGGTGAATATCGGCTTTGACTGTGCCGTCGTGCAGGAAGCCGCAAGGCTCAAAAAACTGAAGCTCGTCACCCCGTCCGCCTCTTATATTTTCGGCGTAGTGGTCGTGCTCTTCAAAAAATACGGTACGAAGATGAAGCTGGTCTTCGATGACGGCGAGGTGATCGAGCAGGAGCTGCTCCTGACCGCGATCGCAAACGGGCAGTATTGCGGCGGCGGTTTTGACGCTGCGCCCCGCGCACTTCTGAACGACGGTCTGATGGATGTCTGCATCATCGACAAGGTGCCGCGTCTCCGCTTTCTGAAGCTCGTCGGCTCGTATAAAAAAGGCACCTACCTTGAGAACGCCGACGCGATGAAAATTATCCGCTACCGTCAGGTTCCTCACTTCCGCATGGAGTTCGAGGCACCTCTCCCGATCTGTATCGACGGAGAAATCATGGGAGCAAAATCCATCGAATTCACCGTTGTGAAGAACGGATTCAACTTCGTAATTCCGAAGGGCTCGGACATGAAATACCGCACCGTTGACGACTGCCTGAAAAAATAATATCACCGACAGGATCCGATTTCTATGGAGATTTTCCGCAAGCGGCCGCTGTGCATGATACTTTGTATGATGCTCGGCGGCTTCGCTCTTTTTCAGAAACTGGAGGGCGTCCGGACGCTGATCGTCTTTCTCGCCGTTTTCGCCGCCGCCTTCGTTTTCCTCTTCTTAGGACATAAAACGGGCGCCTTTGTTTCGGTGCTCTTTTCCCTGTCGCTTTCCTTTCTCCTCTCGCATCTTTATTTTGATCTTTGGTTCTTCGCGGACAGACGCCTTACCGAAGAATACGAGATTGAGGCGACCGTCACCGACATCACCTATGCAAAATCCTACGGCGGTGTCTTCACGGTAAAGACCGAACCGATCGGTGACGCACCGCTCTCCCGCTATCGCCTGCGCGTCAGAGCGGACACGGATACCGCATCCCTTTCTCTCGGTGATCATATCCGTTTCCGGGCGAAAATCCGCTCGCTCGGTGATGCAGACGGTGAAGTCTCCAACCTTTCTCTGTACGCCGGCGGCTACTCCGGTTATGTGACAATTGACAACTATACTACACTTTTTAAGGACAATTCCTACCCGGGACGCCGCCTGTCTCTTCTTCGCTTCGGCGTGCAAGATTATCTTGAAAAGGTCGGTGGCGAAGGCTCCCCGCTTCTTGCGGCACTCCTTCTCGGAGACAGGTCGGATTTTTCCGGGACGGTGAAACTCGACTTTCAGAGGATCGGCATTTCTCACCTTCTCGCAGTCAGCGGCATGCACCTCGCGGTTCTCTCCGCGTTTCTTCACCGTCTGCTGTTACTTTTCGGTGTCGGCAAGAAGTTCCGCGTCGGCATCACCTCTTTGTTCGCACTTTTCTATATGGCGCTAACGGGATTTTCCCCCTCCGTTCTTCGTGCGGGGATTATGCTTTTGCTCGCTTCCTTGCTCTTTCTTTTCGCGGGGACTTCGGACTCGCTGACTTCTCTTTCGGTATCGGTCTTTGTCATCTGCCTATTCACACCGTATGCGGTGTTCGACCTTTCGCTTCTCCTTTCCGCACTCGCGACACTCGGTATTCTCATCGCACCGAAGCCGAAAGAAGAGGCGAAACACCCGATCCGCCGACTCCTTCTCTCCTCGGTCATTGCCGTCTTTCTCTCCTTCTTCGCCGTCAGCGCGACGCTTGCGATCACGGTCTTCGTTTTCGGTCGCGTTTCTCTTCTTTCCGCGTTTACCACTTTGATTTTCGGTTTTCTTGTCGAGGTCTTTATGATTCTCGGCGTTCTGTCTCTGCCGTTCGGGTATTTTCTGCCGACTGAGGTGCCTCTTTCCTTCCTCTCCGACCTTATTCTGCGTCTTGCCGGCGTCTTTTCCGATCTTCCGTCGGTCTATATTGCCGCGGATTTTCCGCTGACGAAGATTCTGACCGTGATCCTGACAGTCGCTTTCCTTCTTTTCCTTGTTCTGAAGATCCGGCACCGCAAGAGTGCGATTGCCCTGCTCTTGATTCTTTTTCTCTCCGTTTTCGTCAGTGCAGGCATCTCTTCCTGCCTCGCCGTATCCGAGGAGCGCGTCGATTACCGCTCCGACGGAGAGTCGGAAGAATGTATCTTCGTTCCCTCCGACGGTGAGGTCGCGACACTTCTTACCGCCGGTGGCGACAGCGGAACGGTTTCCGCTTATCTCACAGAGCGGCATATCACGGAGATCGACTCTTTGATTTTCACCTCGTACCCGTATCGTGCGGCATTTTTCCTCCGCTCGGTGACCTCCGCCGTGAAAATCCGCAGCGTCACCTTCCCGATCCCGAGGACGAACGAGGAGCGCTTCCTTCTTCATACTGTCGAAGAAATCCTGTCGGAGGCGCGGGTCGAATGTCGCACCACGGCACCCGATGCGACCTTAACGGTCGGTGACACGAATTTGCGTCTTCTCTCGGGCGACGGCTTTACCCTTGTAACGCCGAAGACGAAGATCGCCTATTTCTCCCGCAGTGCAGAAGCGGACAGCACCGCGACCCGCGCGGCGCTCCTCGGTGCGAAAACCATTGTTTTCGGTCTGAGCGGTCGAAAGACCGAAAAAACGGACTCCTTCAATCCGCAGAGGACGAGCGCCTCTCTGATTCTTCTCACGAAAAACAGCGTTTCGGTGAGCGAGGGGGACACGCGCGTTTTTCTCGCTCGCGGCGGAAGGCTTTTGAATCAACCGACAAAAGCGCGTCTCGACCGATAGAACAGAAAAGCTCCCGATATTTTCGGGAGCATATCACATCGAAAAAGCCGATCGCTCCGATACATGTATCGGAGCGATCGGCTTTCTGCCTTTATTTTTCTTTGCTTTTATACATTAAAGAGGAATTCGACGATGTCGCCGTCCTGCATGACATAGTCTTTTCCCTCACTGCGGAGAAGTCCTTTTTCCTTCACCTTGTTGCGATCGCCCTCGCGGACAAGATCGTCGAAGGAAACAACCTCCGCGCGAATGAATCCGCGCTCAAAGTCGCTGTGAATCTTACCCGCCGCCTGCGGTGCTTTTGTGCCCTTTGTGATCGTCCAGGCGCGCACCTCTTTCGGTCCTGCGGTCAGGAAGCTGATGAGTCCGAGGAGCGAATATCCCGACTTGATGAGCTTGTCAAGACCGCTCTCCTCAATGCCGAGATCGGCAAGAAACGCCTTCTTTTCCTCGCCCTCCAGCTCGGCGATCTCCGCCTCGATCTGTGCGCTGACGGCGATGATCTCACTGCCTTCGCTCGCGGCGTGCGCCTTCAGCTTTTGGTAGCCTTCATTCTCTTCGTAGGAGCCGCCGACCTCGTCCTCCGAGACATTCGCGACATAGATAATCGGCTTCATCGTGAGGAGACGGGACTCCTCGATCAGTGCCGCCTCGTCCTCCGAGAGTCCGATGGCGCGGGCGCACTTTCCTTCATCGAGCGCCGCCTTGACCTTCTCGAGCACTTCGACTTTCGCAAGGAGGGATTTATCGCTCTTCGCCGCCTTCGCGGTACGGTCGATCGCGCGCTCGACGATCTCAAGGTCGGAGAGGATCAATTCCATATTGATGGTCTCGACATCACGCATCGGGTCGACCGAGCCTTCGACATGGATAATATCGCCGTTCTCGAAACAGCGCACAACATGTACAATCGCGTCAACTTCGCGGATATTGGCAAGAAATTTGTTGCCGAGCCCCTCGCCCTGCGAGGCGCCGCGGACAAGTCCCGCGATGTCGACGAACTCAATCACCGCAGGAGTGAACTTCTCGGGGTGATACATCTCGGCGAGCTTGTCGAGGCGATAGTCGGGGACGGCGACGACGCCGACATTCGGGTCAATGGTGCAGAAAGGATAGTTGGCGGACTCCGCGCCGGCGTTTGTCAGAGCGTTGAAGAGTGTGCTTTTTCCGACATTCGGAAGTCCTACAATTCCGAGTTTCATAATAATCTCCTAAAAAATCTTTGCAAATCCTGCAAAATCACTTGTAAATCCTGTGTTGCCATACAAAATATAGTATAGCACATCTCGCGAAAAACCGCAAGGGTTTTCCTTGATTTTCTTTGAAAAGAAATTTCGTAGTGAATTCCCAAAGTAAATTCCACAGTGGAATTTGAGGTGGAATTTACATTGGG
>CALAFS010000257.1 GCA_937892405.1 uncultured Clostridia bacterium | reverse complement strand
AAAAGATCAAGGAAATCGACCCGCACGCTTTCATTATTATTACCAAAACCAGTGAAATCCTCGGCAAAGGATTCCTTGACGCGTAAGGAGAAATTATGCGGGACGAAGTGATCAGATCCATCGAAAAGGAAAGAATTGTTGTCATTATATAAAAGCAAAGCAAGAGAGCGGTGGGTGAAGATCTTCACCCACCGCTCTCTTTGAGGAGAAAGTTTTCTCTTTTACATTCCAGAACGCCTGCTTTGCACAGTTTTCCGATCTCAGCGGAGAGTCCGCTTCTGTCCACCGCAAGATAATCGGCAAGTGCCTGTCTGTCATACGGAATCCGGAAAGAACGGCTCCCGTGTTTTTTCGCCTCGAGAGACAAATAGGTCATGAGCTTCTCTCTGGTCGATCGCTTGGATGTTACCTCGATTTTGTCATGTAACAGAAGATTTTTTCTTGATACGATCCGAAGAAGATTGAATATCAGGCGGTAATCGACCGTCCCGACACCCGCATGTGCCGCCATCATCCCCAGCGCGGGGATCAGAAGCACGGCGGCATCTTCCACCGCCATCACATCGACAGGAAAGGCAGAAAGCCCCGCCGAAACGAACGCCTCGGCGAACATGCCGGAAGGCGGGATGCTCGTCAGAATACTGCGGTTGCCGTTATAATCGGTGCGGGTAACCTGCACCTTTCCCGAGAGAACAATTCCGAAAAAATCCACGGGATCCCCTTCGGAAAAGATCGTGCTCCCCTTCGGGTATCCCCTTTCCTTCGCGCCAAGGTGTCCGAGCACCTCTGCAAGCTCCCCCTCCTCTATCCCGTCAAACAGCGGGCACGCTCTTATCACTGCTCCGTATTCTCCCATGGATCCGCTCCCGTTTTTTTTGATTTTCTTTTTGTATGTTGAAATTTCAACATACAAACACGCTCCATTATAGTATAATAACACCGGAAAGTCAAGAAAAAACGGAGGATTCCGAAATGGTACGAAAAATTATCAGAATCGACGAAGAAAAATGTAACGGTTGCGGTCTCTGCGCGTCCGCCTGCCATGAGGGGGCGATCTCCATGGTGAACGGGAAAGCCAGACTCACGCGGGAAGATTATTGCGACGGGCTCGGCGACTGTCTGCCCGCCTGCCCGACCGGCGCCATCACCTTTGAAGAGCGGGAGGCGCCCGCATACAATGAGGCGGCAGTTCAAAAAGCCAAAGCCGAAAAAGCGAAGGCTTCACACACGCCCCTTCCTTGCGGCTGTCCCGGCACCGCCTCCCGTACGATCCTGCACGATGACAATAACGCATGTCGGACGGTCAGAGCGGCGAGCCGCCTCTCGCAATGGCCGGTACAGATCCGCCTTGTCCCGCCACGCGCTCCCTATTTTCACGGTGCGAATCTTCTGATCGCGGCGGATTGCACCGCTTATGCCTACGGGAATTTCCATGACGATTTTATCCGCGGAAAAATCACGCTGATCGGTTGCCCGAAGCTCGACGATGTCGACTACACCGAAAAGCTGACCACGATCTTTGCGGAAAACGATATTCAAAGCGTCACCGTCACCCGCATGGAAGTCCCCTGCTGCGGCGGGATTGAAAACGCAGTCCGCCGCGCCCTCCTTGCGAGCGGACAGCCGATTCCTCTCCGCGTCGTCGTCATCTCGACTGACGGAAGAATTCTGAAAGAATGATTGAATTTTGATTTTATCTCTCTTCACCCACTCTTGCAAATCAGGTCGGTGCATGCTATAAAAGCATGCCCGACCTGATTTGTAAAGTATTCTATTCAAAATTTATCATTTCATAATAGAAAAAGTGGGATGATCTCCCTGCCAAAGCTTCATTGCCACCCTTTTGACATTCTTCACATTATAAATTCGGATCGTCCCCGACGCTGTGACAATCTTCAGCGTACCGCATCTCATGCGTATGTTTCCGCTTTCAGTTTCTCGGAAGTCTACCGTCTCAATCTCCGTCATGGCGACCGTCTTCCAGCGCCCCTTTGTGAAAACCAACAGGTTCTCACCGACTCTCCGGATGACAACTTTCGGCCGCCTCGCCTCATGAATCGCGCAGAAAAGCATCACGAAGAAAAACAAAACCGATAACGCAAGAAACCACCGCCATCCTTCCATTCTTCTGCTCCACGCAAGTATTCCGAATATGGGAAAAATCAATGCGCCGATCCACAGCATCACGGCGGCGATCCCGCTCTTTTCTGCGATTTTTTCTTCCATTGATATTGTTCTCCTCCTGCACATATCCGACAAAATATGATCTCTTTTACTATTGGTTCTATAATAAATGTTGGGGTAAGCTCAAAAAAAATAACAAAAAAACGAGC
>CALAFS010000256.1 GCA_937892405.1 uncultured Clostridia bacterium | reverse complement strand
TGGAAGGAGGCGTCCGACGCGAGAAGAAAGACGAAGGCGTCCTATCTCCGCACCCGCCTCGTGCGCAACCTGACCGAGCGCTCGAACGGAGAGAGCGCTCTCTCCTTCTTTGTCGACGCGATCTGCGACCGCGCACTTTATCTTCTCGACGAACCGGAAAACAGTCTTTCCCCCGAGAATCAGTTGGAACTGAAATATTTTCTTGAGGACGCCGCGGCGCGGGAAGGGTGCCAGTTTATCCTCTCGACGCACTCGCCTTTTCTTCTCTCCCTCCGTCACGCGACGATCTACGACCTTGACAAAACGCCCCCTGCCCCGACGCGCTTTTCAGAGCTTTCGGCAGTGCGAGTATACAAGGACTTCTTTGACGAAAACGCGGGACTTTTCGATTGAAACTTCTCGATAAAAAAGACCTGTGAGCACCGCGCGAAAGAAATCCGTGAGAAAAAACGCACCGATCAAAATCGGCGTGAGGAGAAAGTGCATGCCTATATTCGCGAATTTCTCGTTTTTCTCTTCTTGTGCGCAAAATATAAAAACAATTATTTGCATATAAACCGTATATTATAGAAAATGCTGCGCGTCTTTTTCGGACGGCGGCATTTTTTATCGGAGGATTTTGCAAAGGATTTTCGCCCCGAAAGAAAAGTGCCGATCGACATTTTCCGTTTCATGCAGCATACAAAAGCCGTAAAAGCATGACCCTAGCCTTCGCCGTGCAGCGTCGCCCATCACCGAATGATCACGGCAAAACGATTCCCATTTTTGCAGGGATCAGAGCAAGCGTTGCCTTGCGGCACTGAGGCGAAACCCGACCTGTGGTCGGGTGAAATACGTTCCGCGCATAAAATATACCGACGGCATGTGAAATTCGCCTGCGGCGAGAGAAAGAAATGTTGTCAAAAAACCGTAAGAACGATCATCGGTTGCCCACGATTGCGCTTTACCTCAAAAAACGAACAAATGAGGCGAAAACGCTTTTCTCATTTGTAGGGGTCGGCGCCAAGGGCGACCCGCTACGCTTTGTTGATTGCACGCGTTTCTTCGAGGCGTTTTCGTTCGCTTCTCTCGTACGGGCGACCATCGGTCACTCGCTACAAGATGGAGGAGTTACGGGTATGTGAAGGATTGTCCTTGCGTCCTGCGGAGCGGCGGTGACGCTACAATATTGCGATTCGCTTTTTCCGTCACGGTAATAAAACAACGAATTAAAAAGCCAACGATCACCGATTCTTCGCAAAGCCATAAGTGCTTTATGCGCAGCACTTTTTGGCGAAAATGCGCTTTTATGCACACAATTGTTTATATATAACGCAAATCTGATGGGATTTTATAAAAAATGCAGGCGACCATCGGTCGCCTGTATGATAAGTTTTTCTCCTTCGGCAAATCATTCTTTGCCGATATGCTTCATCGTCATCTCGACCCGATCGGAGATTTTTACCGTTCCGACGCCGAAGATCGAAGTGTGAAGGGTATCGTGAATCGGCTTTTTCCATTCCTCCGGAATGTTGTCAATTCCCTTCGCCATACCGATCACCGAGCCAACCGTCGCACCGTTGCAGTCGGTATCGAATCCGGTTTCCACCGCCATGCAGACGGATTTTCCGAAGTCGCCCCCGCCGTACAAAAGGGATGCCGCGACGATCATAGCATTAGCGACCGTATGGCACCACCCCTGCTGTGTGTACTCGTCATACGCCGCGTGAATACAGGCGAAGCACTCCTCGCGCGTGACGCCGCTCTTGTAGCCTTCGAGCACGCCCGTGACCTTCTCATAAAGCCGCGAGGTATACGGAATCTCGGCAAGTCCGCCTTCGACGATTCTTTCCATGTCGTCGGTAACGGCGGCGGTCGCGAGCATCGCGGCGACAAACATTTCGCCGTAAATTCCGTTTTTCACATGGGAGATCGAAGCGTCCCGCCATGCCATCTCCGCCGCCGTTTCGGGATCGCCGGGGTTGATATAACCGAAATAGTCGCCGCGGATCTGCGCGCCGATCCATTCTCTGTAAGGGTTCTTATAGATTGCCGAGAAAGGCGGCTCATAGCCGGCAATGAAGTTCCGATAAGCGACCCGCTCCGCCGTGCAATACATGTTTTTGCTCTGGTATTTCAGCCACGCGTCGGCGACATTCTTCGGCGTGAAGTCTCTGCCATACTCCCCGATGATGACCTGCGCCAGCACGACATAGTTGGTATCATCGTCGACCGGCATGCCGTCGATCTCGTCGGCGCAAGTCCTTTCTGCAAAAGGAAAGGTATACTTTTTACAGATTACGTCCGTAATATCGGTGCGCCGGATGTAGCGGTGCATCGGGTAATTCCCCGTTTCTTTCAGGAAGGGGATCAGCTCATTCGTGCGGATACATTCCACGGTTTTGCCGAGCATGCAACCGCAGATTCTTCCCTGCCATGCGCCCTCGATCTTTGTGCGCAGAGTTTCTTTTTTCACTCCGGCAAGCGGCTTTTTGTCCTTGCGCAGGGTTTTGATCTCCTCGAGCGCTGACGGTTCCCTGTACGGGTAACCGTCTTTTTGTTTTGCGTTCGCGACGATTTTGTACAAAATGTCGCCGAGATCCTTTTGAATTTCGTTTTTCGGAAGGCGTGAGGCGGCTTCAAACAGCGGTTTGTAGCCTTCGATGTCCAGTCCTTCTTCGACCGACTGGACATATTCCGTCATCAGATCTGCACCGTAGAATTCCCATTCGGCGAGATCTTCATACTTCGGCTTGACGGTA
>CALAFS010000255.1 GCA_937892405.1 uncultured Clostridia bacterium | reverse complement strand
CGAGACCGAAGCCGCCGTGCGGCGGGCAACCGTACTTGAAGAACTGAAGGTAGAACTCGACATCTTTGGCAAGTCCCTTCTCTTCCGCCTGCTTTTTCAGCACCTCGTAGCGGTGCTCTCTCTGTGCGCCGGTGGTGATCTCCACGCCGCGCCAGATCAGGTCGTAGCCCTGCGGCACGCCGTGCTCGTCACGCATATGGTAGAAGGCGCGCTCCTTGGCGTCGTAGTCGGTGATGAAGAGGAACTCGTGCCCGTACTTCTCCTCGCAGAGTTTCTTCGTCATTCTCTCGGCGTCGGTGGTCAGGTCGCCCTTCAGGCTGTCGGGGACGGTATAGCCGTAGCGCTCTTCCAGCTCGCGGTAGACATCGGCAAGCTTCATTCTCGGGAACGGGAGGGTCGGAACGATGACCTCCTGACCGAACAGCTCGCGGATCTTGTCGCCGTGGGCGTCCTTCACGCGCTTCAGCGCGTAGGCGAGAAGCTCTTCCTCCATCTTCATGACATCTTCGACGCCGTCGATGTAAGAGAACTCAAGGTCAAAACCGGTGAACTCGGTCGCATGCTTATTGGTATAGGACTTCTCCGCGCGGAAGACGGGTCCCGACTCGAAAATACGCTCCAGTCCTGCCGCCATCGCCATCTGCTTATAGAACTGAGGCGACTGGGCAAGATACGCCTTGGTATCGAAATATTTGACCTCAAAGACATCGGAGCCCGACTCGCTCGCTGCGCCGATGAGCTTCGGCGTGTGAATCTCGATGAAGTTGCGCTCAAGGAGGAACTCACGCAGGGCGGCGACAAGAGTCGTCTGCATCTCCATCATCAGATGGTTCTGATCGCGGCGCAGGTCAATCCAACGGTAGTCCATACGGCAGTCGATGTCCGAATCGTCCTTGATCGGCAGGGCGTCGGCAAGCGACTCGATCTTCATGCTGTCGGGCAGAAGCTCGATGCCTCCCATCTTCACATACTCGTTGTTCACAACCTCGCCCTCGACGGTGATGACCGAATGGAGGGTCAGCTGATCCACGATCGCGGCAAGCTCGGCGGATTTCTCCTTCTCCACCGTGATCTGAAGTTTTCCCGTGATGTCCTTCAGAACGATGAATGCCATCGTTCTCTTGTTCCGCAATTTATCGACGAAGCCCTGTACTTTATGTCTGCCGGGCGTCGCGTCCTTGATATAGGTGCGTTCCATAATTTTGTCCTTTCCGAAAAGAGCATATAGAATATAATTATTATAGAAGATTCCGCGGGAAAAGTCAAGGGGGTACGGGAAATTTCGACGGGCGGGAGAGAAAGTGCCGACGGCGCGCCGAAAAAAGCGGCGGGAAGATATTTCCCCCGCGGGTTCCAGTTGTAAACTTTTGAAAACCCGGGGGCTGTGCGTTGACAAAGCGGGCGCGGTATGGTATACTCAAAGAAAAGAAAAAGAAAGACAGGCTTCACTATGGAAGATATGGAACGCTACGGCGACTATAACGATGTCGAAGACGACGCGCCGAAGCGGCGGCGGGGAGGATTTCTCCGCGTGCTTCAGATCCTCGTCGCGCTCGTATGCCTTGCGACGGCGGGGGTGATCGGATACCGCCTCTTCTTGTTCGACTACTACCCCGCACCGATGAAACAGCTCGTCTTCACCGAAAAGCTGACCGCCTATTACGGCGAGGTGGGAAGTGCCGGGGCGCTCGGGGTCAGGACGCAGAAGCTGCGTTTCCCCTACGATGACAACGACAAGGGTAACTTCTTCTGCGACAATCTCTATGTGATCCCCGGGGCGGGAGAGCTCCAGATCTCGCTCCGCTATAACGAATCGGCGCTCGCGACGATCGCGGAGCATTACGGTTTCGACTCTCTTACGCCGTCGGACGACCTCTTCTCCTTCCGCATTACCGACAATGTCGGACGGGACTACGGCGCGCCCGTCTACACGGCGACCGACGCACACGCGATGTACCACTACTATAAACTCGCCTTCGACGGCATCGACTTTGACGACCCGGCAGACGGTGCGGGGGCACCCGCGTGGATTCGCCTCGAGATCTTCGTCAAAGGGGCGGAAGACGGCAAAGCCTTCTCCTATGTCGCAATCTATGAAAACAACGAAGACTACGCGAAATTTTCCGACTATACACCGAGCAAAAAGGAGCTTCCCTCATGATGATTCACGATCTTACCGTGCGGGTCAGACCGCAGAATAAAAATGCGCACGCGCTGTGCATTGTTCTGCTCGCTCTCGCTGCGGCGGGCTTTGTCACCTCGTTCACCGTCCCGCTCTACCGCGGGATCATTCAGCTCTTCGCCGCGATCCTGATCGTGGCGGCGCTGACCGTCTATGCCCGCTATCTCGGCTCCAAATACTCCTATGAGATCTTCACAAACGACGGGGAGGGCGAACCGCTCTTTATCGTCAGGCAGGAGACGGGAAAGCGGATCAGTATCCTCTGCCGTGTCTCCCTCGCGGGGATCTCGGAGGTTGTGCCACTTTCGATGAAGGAAGCCAAAGAGCGGGCAAAGACTTCCGGCGCGCACCGCTATCTTTACACCTCGACGCTCTTCCCCTCCCGCGCCTACTATGTCAAGGTGCGCACGCGACATGAAAAAGCCGACCTGATTCTCGAGGGGTCGGACGAGTTTTTCTCCTATCTTGACGCCTCCGCCAAAGAGGCGGCGCTCCTCATCCCGCCCTTTGCGGAAGAGGAAGAATAAACGACCGCAAAAAGCAGCGCGGCGGGCGATCTCCCGGATCGTCCGCCGCGCTGCTTTCGACTTTATTTTGTAAAATAGACATGCGGGGCGAAGCTGCGGATCAGCTCACGCACACGCGGGGTGACATCGAAGAGGACGGCGGCGCCCCGACCGTCTTCGGCAAAGCGGAGGAGCACAGTAGCTTCCGCATGCCTTGACGAAGAAAAATCATAGAACTTCCCGTCCGTCGCGGCGCGCTCTTCACGGGGGTCTCCCCCGTCATAGGCGCCCTCCGTCTCCTGCACGCGCAGGGTAAGAAGGATTTTATCTCCCCGCTTCGTTTTCTTCCCTGTGCGGCGATAGAAGGTAAGTGTCCCGCTCTCAAAGGTATAATAGATGTCATAGGAGACATACCGCCAGGTGAAATAAACAAGAATCCAGAGAAAAAGGGGAGCAACGGCGAAAAACGGAATGAGACGCGACAGGTAGCAAAGAAGGAAAAATCCGACGGTAAAGGTGATATAGAGAAGGACGAGGAGAACCGCAAGAAGGCGGATCTTCCCTTCTTTCTTTTTCGCATAGGCATAGTCGGCGTGGTTCAAAGCATCGGCGTCAAACATAAGATTCCCTCATTTATGTCAAGTTTCGTTTGCTTTTCCTTCGTTTTCCGCGCCGGGTGCTTCTTCGGCGTCCGTCTGTCCGTCCTCTGTGGGAGCGCTTTCCTCCTCCACCATCTTCATCTCCTCGGACTCCTCCGCCTCGGCGTTGACCTCCTCGGGAGAGCGGTAGGTGGGAACGACACGCTTCATCGCGGCGACGACCGACTTCGCCTCGATCTCGCCCTCGGCGGCGGTGACCGCGGCTTTCAGAATCGCGATTTTTTCTTCAATCTGCGCACGGGTAAAGGGGGTATCCCGCTCGACGAAAATCATGCGGTTCTCGGTCTTGGTAAGAGTTTCGGTCTTGATGAGCAGCTCCTCGTAGAGCTTTTCTCCCGGGCGAAGTCCCGTCTCGACAATGTCGATGTCCTGATACGGAATCAGTCCGGAGAGGCGGATCATATTCTCGGCGAGTTCGATGATCTTCACGGGCTTGCCCATATCGAGGACGAAAAGCTCGCCCTTCTTCGCCATGGCGCCCGCCTGCATGACAAGTCCCGAAGCCTCGGGGATCGTCATAAAGTAGCGGATAATGCGTTTATCGGTCACGGTAACGGGACCGCCCGCCTCGATCTGACGGCGGAAGAGCGGAATGACCGAGCCGTTACTGCCGAGGACATTGCCGAATCTCACGGCGGCGAAGGTCGTCGCGCTGTCGGTACGGCACTGAATGATCATCTCGCACATACGCTTGGATGCGCCCATGACATTCGTGGGATTCACGGCTTTGTCGGTGGAGATGAGAATAAACTTTTTGACGCCGTACTTCTCTGCCATGTCGGCGGTGTTGTAAGTACCGAGGCAGTTATTCTTGATCGCCTCCTGATTGCTGTGCTCCATCAGAGGAACATGCTTATGCGCCGCGGCGTGGAAAACGATCTCGGGACGGTAAAAGTTGAACACGGCGTCAAGGCGGTTGCGATCTCTGACCGAGCCGATCTCCACGGAGAGATCGAGGGAGGCGCCGTATTTGCGGATCAGTTCCTGCTGAATATCGTAGGCGTTGTTTTCATAAATATCGAAAATGATAAGCTTTTTCGGCGAGAGCTTCGCGATCTGACGGCAGAGCTCACTGCCGATCGAACCGCCGCCGCCCGTGACAAGAATCGTTTTCCCGGTGTAGAAGGCTCGGTTGGTCTCGTCGCTGACATTCAGAGAGTCGCGGAAGAGAAGATCCTCGATCTTGATCTCGCGGAGAACGCGGCGCCCGCCTTCCTCCCGCCTTGTGTCGCCCTCTTTGAAGGGGGTATCGTACAATTTGATTTTACAGCCCGTGGGAGCGTAATATTCATGAATTCTCTGCGCGGTAGCGCTGTCGATTGTCGGAAGGGCAACGAAGATCTCCGCGACGGGCAGCGTCTTCAGGAGGGCGAGGGTGTGTCTTCCCTCCGCGTAAACGCGGATTCCGCAGACAAGTCCGT
>CALAFS010000254.1 GCA_937892405.1 uncultured Clostridia bacterium | reverse complement strand
CGCCCGTGCTGCCCTCGGTACCGCCCTTGACGGAAAGACGGTAATCAAGGAGATCGTCGTCCCCGGCAAGATTGTCAATCTCGTGGTGAAATAAAATAAGCAAACAAAAACGGCTTTTCCTCCGTCCTGCCTCGGACAGAGGGAAAGCCGTTTTTTTGAGAAGAACCGTCCCATTAAAAAGGAAAGAAGGGAGCGAAAAAATCGAATAGCAGACCAAGGAGCAAAACGAAAAAATAAATCCCGGGATCGGATGATACCCCCACAATGCCATTTCCAAGATCGTCAATCCCGAAAAGATAAGTCCGAGCGCCAAAAATACGAAGCTGAATTTCAGACTGAACCAATGCCGCTCCTTATCCCAGATTTTTCCTTTGATTTTCATAAAGTCACCGCTTTTGTTCGGATTTTTTACTTTGTGCGAAATTCTATTCCAGCGCTTTCAGGCTGGCGTTCATATCCACCGAAACAATGCGCCGTCTGAGAATCAGCGTGACAAGAGAGGTGAAGAGGAGGATCAGCACCGGGGCGATCAGCCACACATACCACGAGACATCCCCGACCGCGCCGAAGCCCATCACGCGGAAAACGAGCCAGATGAGAAACGCGCCGGCACCGTACCCGAAGAGAATTCCCATCGCCGTGTCTATGTAGATCTCACGGTAGATATAGCCGCACACTTCAAGGTCATCATAGCCGAGCACCATCAGCGTGGCAATTTCACGGTTTCTTTCACTGATGGAAATTCCGGTGATGGTGTAAATGGCGGTCAGGGTCAGAAGCGCGGCGAATGCCACGATGACAACCGCCAGTCCGGCGATGGCTCCGTTTCCGAAATCGCCGAAAAGGCAAAGATCGAGGAGCGCGAGTCCCGCCATCACGAGTCCCATCGACCCGGCGACGGCGATGACCGTCATGAGCGCACGCCCGAGATAGCGGAAGACATTTCGTACCGAAGACTTATATTTGAAAGACAGGCGGTTCCAGATAGCGGGGATCCGCTCGAGCAGAACCTTTTTGCCTGCCTTCGGCGCTTTCGGACGCATCAGATTCGCCGGGGTTTCCGCAGCGGTCTTCCGACCGACAATCAGCGTTGTGACAAGGACGGCGGCAATCATAAAGGCGAAGGTGATAAAGAAGAAGGTAACGGCGAACACATCGGTTTCGGGAGGCATGGTATAACTGTAATCGAAGACAAGATAGATGAAGGAACACAGCCCGGTGCCGACAAAGTAGGCGGCGATCCCGCCGATTCCCGTCGCCGCCAAGGCAAAGAGCAGATACTTGAAGAGCACTTTTCCCGACGGGTATCCGAGGGAGACGAGGCAGGCGGTCTGCGCGCGCTCTTCGTCGATCAGGTGCGTCATGTTGGAGAGCACGACCAGCGCCGTGATAAACATGAAGGCAACCATCAGGATCGCGGACAGCCCGGCGATCTTTTCCGCATACAGGTTGACGGAGTAGAAGCTGTAATTGTCCTCGAGGTCGAGAAGCGTGAACGCTTCCGACGGTACGCCGTTATCATTGAGCAGGGCGGTGATCTTCGTTTTGCCGTCTTCGACGGCGCGGCGGTAAGAGGGGGAGAACAATTCACACTCTTTTGCACCCGGGAGTGCGACGGAGATCTCGCTTGTCCCCGAGAGAGCAAGCAGGGCGGAAGTCGGAAGATAGAGAATGTCGTCGAGCGTAATGAGGGAAGCGTTTCCCGTGCCGACCGAGAGATCCGCTCCTTCACCGTTCAGATAGCTCGGCTCGCCGTCCTTTGCGAAAAAGCGCGGATCTTCCACCACCTTGACTACCGTGACCGATACTTTCGGTAAAAAGGAGAGCATGGCGTTCGTCTCTTCGGTGATCTCTTTTCCGTTTTGTTCTGCCAACTGCCTGTAAATATCGGCGTAATCCAGCAGAATCGTGTCGCCGACAGTATAACCCTTGATGCTTTTGTCGGATGTTTCGGCATAGACCGGCGTGCTGCCCTCCGCGGGGGCGGCATCCGGCGTCGTCTTTTCCGTATCGGAAAGGCAGTTGACAGTTCGCTCTTTGATGTCGTCGGAAAAATACAGCCTTGTCAGGCGTCGTTCTCTGTTTACCGTCAGATAGACATCGAAGGACGCGCCGACCGCTACATTCTCATCACCGAAGGCGTCGCGCAGCGCTTGAATCTGATCGGCGGTAAAGCCGTTGTCACTCTTACTTTTGACTGTGATATCGGCGACATTCCGATCACGGGCGAAGTCCGTGACGGAGCTCTTGATCTTTCCCGTGACCGATCCGATTCCGGAGGTCAGACCGATACTGATCAGGACGATCAGCACGATGGAGAGAAAGCGTGACAGGTTCTTTCGGAACATGCGGAAGGCGGATTTTCTGAAAGTTTTCATCACCGCACCTCACCATTCGATATTTTCGATCGGCGTCGGGTGTTCGTTGACGGTCGCACTGTCGATTCTTCCGCTCCGAATGGTAAAGACCTTGTCTGCCATATCGCGCAGAGCTTGGTTGTGCGTCACGACCACGACGGTTTTGCCGCGCTGTTTTGAGACATCGTAAAGGCATTTCAGAATTTTCTTTCCTGTCTGATAGTCGAGCGCCCCCGTCGGCTCGTCGCAGAGTAGGAGTTTCGGATTTTTTGCAAGTGCGCGCGCAATGGAGACGCGCTGTTGTTCGCCGCCCGAGAGCTGTGCGGGGAAGTTCGCGAGTCGCTCGCCGAGTCCCACTGCCTCGAGCGTCTCTTTCGGTGAAAGATGGTTTTCACAGATCTCGACCGCGATCTCCACATTTTCGAGCGCGGTCAGGTTCGGCATCAGATTGTAAAACTGAAAGACAAAGCCGATATCGCGGCGCCGATAGGCGCAGAGTCCTTTTTTGTCAAGGGAGGTGACATCCTTTCCGTCGAGGGTAATCACGCCGCCGCTCGCCGTGTCCATTCCGCCGAGAAGGTTGAGAAGGGTGGTTTTTCCCGCACCCGAGGAGCCGAGAATCACGGCGAAGTCACCTTCGTCGAGAGACAGGGAGACATCGGACAGCGCCGAGACTTCCACATCTCCGGTTTTATAGATTTTCTTCACATGTTCCAAAGACAAAAACGAGCCCATAGGCGACCTCCTTTACCGACTGTCCCGCCGGTGTTTCTGTCTTTATTTTAATATAGAAATATTGCGGAACTTTGGGCGTATGATGAAGAAAGTGAGATTTTCTGTAAAGTTTTTTGAAAAAAGAAAGAGGCAAAAAAGAGCACCGACCGCACAGAGGCGGTCGGTGCCGAAGGGGGCGGAAGAACGGCGGGGTACTCCCGCTTTTTTGCAC
>CALAFS010000253.1 GCA_937892405.1 uncultured Clostridia bacterium | reverse complement strand
AACAGGCTGATTTGCAAAGGAGAGATTACAATGAAAGTTACGGATGTGAAGACCTTCGTGGTAGATTGTTTTCGTACCAACTGGGTATTTGTGAAGGTCTATACCGATGAGGGGATTGACGGCGTCGGAGAAGCGACACTGGAGTATAAGGAACAAGCTCTGCTGGGTGCCGTCGATCACATCCGGGAGTATCTGGTCGGCAAGAATCCGCTGGATATCGAGAGGCATTGGCACGCGATCTATCGGGATGCCTACTGGCGCGGCGGTGCTGTGCTGATGAGCGCGCTCTCTGCGGTGGAGACGGCGCTGTGGGACATTCTCGGTAAGTCGCTCGGCGTCCCGGTGTGGCAGCTGCTCGGCGGCAAGGTAAATGACAAGGTGCGCATTTATGTCAACGGGTGGTTCGCGGGAGCGAAAGAGCCCGAAGAGTTCGCCGAGAAGGCAAAGATCGCAGTAAAGCGCGGCGTCACAGCGATGAAGTGGGATCCCTTCGGCAAGAGCTACCTCAACATCTCGGGCGAAGACCTCGACCGCGCGATCCGCTGTGTCGCGGCGGTGCGCGAGGCGGTCGGACCGAAGGTCGATCTTCTGATCGAAGGGCACGGCCGTTTCAACATTCCGACTGCGGTGAAGATCGCGAAGGAGCTGGAACCCTTCAGACCGATGTTCTTCGAGGAGCCGGTGCCCCCCGACAACCTCGACGCCCTGCGCGAGGTGAAGGACAGATCCCCCGTCGCAATCTCGGCGGGCGAGCGTCTCTACACGCGCTGGGACTACAAGCCGATGTTCGATAAGATGGCGGCGGATTACATTCAGCCCGATGTCTCGCACGCCGGCGGTATCATGGAGCTTCGTAAAATCGCGGCGGAGGCGGAATGCCGCTACATTCCCTTTGCCCCGCACAACCCGTCGGGTCCCGTGGCGAACGCGGCGACGCTTCAGCTCGCGGCATGCTGCCCGAACTTTGAAATCCTCGAAATCATGTACAGCGATGTCGACTACCGCGGCGAGCTGACGACCGAGTCGCTCGAATACAAGGACGGCTATCTCACCGTTCCGAACAAGCCCGGTCTCGGCATCGAAATCAACGAGGAGGCGTGCCTCGCCCACCCGTACAAGCCGCATACCCTGCGCCACTATACCGGCGCACTGACGGACATCCGCCCGCCGAAAACCGCGTTTTACTTCTGATTTGAAAAGATAACTTTACATTATCGAAAGGATATTCCGATGGAACGCTTACATAAAGTCGGACAAATCGTGCCGAAACATTCGGAAGATATCAAGAATTCCAAGATGGGCATCGGGTTTGAAAAGCTCGACCGCGATGTCTTCGACCCCGAGAAGGCGTATGACAGAGTCGCCGAGCTCGGCGTTAAATGGGTGAGGCTCCAGTCCGGCTGGCAGAAGACGGAACGCCAAAAGGGCGTCTACGACTTCGCATGGCTCGATAAGATCGTCGACAACCTTCTTCGCCGCGGACTCCGCCCCTGGATCTGCCTCTGCTACGGCAACGACCTTTACAACGAAGAGGCAAAGGAAATCTTCGGCGCGGTCGGCTGCGTTCCGATTCATAGCGAAGAGCAGAAGACGGCGTGGAAAAACTATGTGACGGCGCTCGCCCGCCACTTCCGCGGCAGAGTGACGCATTACGAGGTATGGAACGAGCCGGACTGCCTCAACAGCTGGCGCTCGGAGAAAGAAACCGCCGGACATGATCTCGGCGTTTTCACCCGCGACACGGGGCTTGCCGTCAAGGCGGTCGATCCCGACGCGAAGGTGATCGGCGGCGTGCTCGGTCACCGCGATATTCACTTCCCGAACGCGGCATTCGCCGCCGGCATGGGAGACGCGATCGACTATCTCTCCTTCCATGAATACACGCATGACGAGACTCTTGTTTTCGAGAGAGTGGACGCGCTCCGCGCACTTGCCAAATCCTATAACCCGAAGATTGAGATCATTCAGGGCGAGTCCGGCTCGCAGTCGAGGAGCGGCGGACACGGCGCCGTTTATACCGGTGCATGGACACAGGAAAAGCAGGCGAAACAGCTTCTCCGCCACGCGATGGCAGACCTGCTTTCGGATGTGTATTTCACCTCCTATTTCTCCTGCATGGACATGATCGAGGCGCTGAACGGACGGGTCGGCGATGTCTCCTCCTACCTCGATTTCGGCTACTTCGGCGTTCTCGGCGCAGACTTTGACGAAAACGGAAAGTGCGTCGGCTCCTACACGCCGAAAAAATCCTATTACGCCTTGCAGAACCTCTGCTCGGTCTTCGCCGAGGGGTGCGAGCTTTGCAAGCTCCCCGTCCTCTTCATGCCCGAAGAGTCTCCGCGCACCTTCGGCACCGACGAGCCGAAGAACCGCGTGATTACCGGCGGCTTCCGCCGCCCTGCGGGCGACGCCCTCGTCTTCTGGTATCCGTCGAACATCATGACCTCCTCGTTTGAGAGCACGATCACCGTCGACATCTGCTCGAAGTATGACAAAGTGCGCCTCGTCGACCTGATGGACGGCGCGATCTATGAGCTGCCCGAAAGTATTCTTTCCAAAGATGCCTATGGCACCTATCATATCAAAAATCTGCCGATCAAGGACACGCCGATGCTTCTGACCTTCGGCGACTTTCTGAATCAATAAAAGGAGAAAATCAAAATGATGCGTGCAACTCTTGTTACCGGCGCCTGCATCAACACGGGCGTCGCGATTGTGGAAAAATTCGCGTCCGAGGGGAAGAATGTGATCTTCACCGGACGCAAGGAAGAAAGCGTGCGGGCGGCGGAGGCGTCCTATCGGGCAAAGTTCCCCGATGTGACGATCCTCGGCTATGTGATGGATTCCCTGCTCGACGAGCGGACGGTGGACGAAGGTGCGGTAGAACGCCTCTTCTCCGACCTTGACAAAAAGGAGATTTTCATCGAGACGCTCGTGCTGAACGCGGCGGATCAGGGACTCGGGATCAAGGTCTTTGAAAATCCCCTGACCGACTTTCAGCGGGTCATCAATACCAACATGGTGTGGGACTATTGCCTCTCCGAGCATGCGGCGCGCCGCATGAAGGAGATGGGCGGCGGCAACATCGTCTTCGTCAACTCGAACACGGCGTACCGCGCGATTCCCGACCGCATTGCCTACTCGGCGTCGAAGAGCGGACAGCTCGGCATGATGCGTGCGATGGCGCTCGACCTCGGCAAATATAATATCCGCGTCAATGCGGTGCTCCCCGGCATGATCCGCACCGACCGCTGGGAGAAGAACCCCGACTTCTACCGCGATGTTCCCTCCCGCTACACGCCGATCGGCGATGTCGCGGTGGGCGAGGACATTGCCGACGCGGTCTGGTACTTCGCGGCACACGCGAGAAACGCGACGGGCGCGGAGCTCGTCGTCGACGGCGGCAATACGATCCAGCTCTATCCGATCATTCCGAAAAATTAACACCGAAAAAGGGAAAGCCGCGGCGCATGGTTCGTCGCGGCTTTCTTTTTATCGAAAAATTAACAAAAGATACAAATACATGTGCAAATATCTGTTGACTTTTATGCAAAAAGGCGATATAATAAAAGCAGAAATTCAACAGGCGTTGTGCCGTCAAAGGAGAACATCATGAAACAGATCACAAACAAAGTTCTTTGGCTTTTTGCCGTCGGACAGTTCGGCTGGAGCCTTCTCTCGGGCATCATCTCGAGCTGGATGGTCTATTACTATACCGGCGAGGGCGCGGTGTTCGGCTCTCACATCACGGGCGAGCCGCTCTTTCTCGGACTGACGCTCTTCGGTCTGATTATCGCCGTCGGCAGACTCTTCGACGCGGTGACCGACCCGCTGATCGCAGGGTGGTCGGATCGCAGTGATTTCAAGGGCGGTCGGCGCATCCCCTTTATGAAGGTGATCGCGATCCCCTTCGCCCTCGTGACGGTCGGCGTCTTCCTCTTTCCCTCGACGGGGAATGTGGTGCTCAACGACATCATTCTCTTCGTCACGCTGATGCTCTTCTATCTTTTCATGACGATCTATTGCACCCCATACAATGCGCTGATCGCCGAGCTCGGTGACACGCAGGAGCACAGAGTCAATGTGTCGACCTACATTTCCTTTACCTACATCGCGGGCTTCTCTGTCTCCTACCTTCTGCCGAACATCGCGTCCCTCTTTGAAGGATCGATGGGCAAGGCGGGCGCCGTCCGCCTCGCCATCGGTCTTCTCGCGGCGCTCGCCGCCATCGCCATGCTGGTGCCCTCCTTCTTTATCAAGGAGCGCGACTACATCGAGGTAAAGCCGGTGAAGACGCAGGCGTTCCGCTCCCTCATCAAGACCTTCTCGAACGGGCAGTTCCGCCGCTTCGTCTACTCCGATGTCATCTACTTCTTCGCGGTGACGCTCTTCCAGACGGGGCTTGCCTTCTATATCACAAAGCTCATGCACGCCGATGAGAGCAACGCCTTCCTTCTGACGGTAATTATGACGGTGGTGAGCCTCTGCCTCTATCCGGCGGTCAACAAGCTGGCGCCGAAATTCGGAAAAAAGCCGCTGATTACCATCGGTTTCTTCACCTACGCCGCGGTCTTCCTCCTCGCCTCCTTCTGCGGTGAGGGCATCGTATGGGGATATATCATCGCGGCGCTCGCGGGGATCCCGATGGCGATCCTCGGTATCCTGCCGCAGGCGGTCGTCGCCGACATCGCGGAGGCGGACGGCATCGAGAGCGGAGAGAGCCGGAGCGGCATGTTCTTTGCCGCGCGCACCTTCGCGATGAAGCTCGGGCAGGCGCTCTCCCTCCTCGTCTTCACCTCCGTGACAGTCTCGGGCAGTGAAGAGAGCTACCGCGTGACAGCGATTATCGCGACGGTCGCCTGCCTTGTCGGCGCGATTCTCTTCTTCCTCTATAATGAAAAATCCGTGATGGCAAAGATTACGAAAAAGGAGGACACCCCCGATGCGTGATTTCTACCTGCGCGAAGGCAATTACCTCTCCGAAATGGAAACGACCGTCCTTCCCTATCTCGAAGAGAGACGGTGCGAGAGCGATTTTCCGGGCTATGACGGAAAACCGATTCACTATGTCGCCTACCTTGCCGACGAGCCGCGCGCGAGCGTGATCGTGTCGCACGGCTTCACCGAGTCGGCGGAAAAATATCATGAGCTGTCCTACTACCTTCTGCGCGAAGGGTACAATGTCTTCCTCCCCGAGCACCGCGGGCACGGGCGGTCCTATCGCGAGGTGCCCGACCCGACCCTGACGCACATCGACCGCTTTTCGGAATACACGCGGGACTTTCTCGCCTTCTCCCGCAGGGTGCGGGAGGTGGCACGGGAGGAGGTTTATCTCTTCGGCCATTCGATGGGCGGTGCGATCGGCACGCTCGTGATGGAGGAGGATCCGACACTTTTCCGTGCGGCGGTTCTCTCCTCTCCGATGGTAATGCCGCAGAGCGGGCATATCCCCGCCGTCTGCGGTCGGATTCTGACCGGACTCTTCTGCCTTTTCGGCAAAGGAAAGAAGCGTGCCTTCATCACCGGGGAGTACCCGGGACACGAAGAATTCGAGGATTCCTGTAAAACAAGTAAAGAAAGATTTACAGAATACGAAGAAATCCGTGAAAAAACGCCCCTCTTTCAGAACTACGGCCCCTCCTATCGTTGGGTCTATGAGTCGCTGAAAGTCAAGCGGAAAATTCTCCTTCGCGGCGCCCCCGAGAGCATCAGGACGCGCACCTTGATGTTCCTCGCCGGCGAGGACACCATGGTGCGCGAGGGGGCGGCACGCGCCCTCGCGGAAAGGATCCCCGCCT
>CALAFS010000252.1 GCA_937892405.1 uncultured Clostridia bacterium | reverse complement strand
CTATGTTCACAGCCTCATGCCGCATAAACACGAGATGATGAACCGCCTCGGGAAACTGTTATAGAAATTACACCTATTGCTATAATAGGTGTAATTTCTAAGATAGTTATAGCACAAATGGTGCCATATGTCAATAAGTTTTGGAGAATCTTGTTAAAAAATCGTGATTAGATACAAAAATATCCAGTTTTAAACCGATTTTCGATCAAAAGTCAGCGTAATTTTTCACCTATTATAGCAATAGGTGAAAAAGCGGCTATTAAAAAGCGCGTAAGAAGGGAGGGAGACTGGACAATGAATCATGAAAAGAGTAGCATGGAAAAGATCTGTGAATTAACAAATGATACGCTTGAAAAATGGGAGAATCCGTGGGGCTATGCGCCCGACATAGCTTCTCGTCAATTGGAGAAAATTGACTATTCACGCATTAAGGATATGACAAACGAATTGCGTTACCTACATGATAGGTTATTGGAACCGGACGAGGCAATCACATCCGGCGGAATCATAGCCACTTATACGATTCTTGGTGCTTTGGTGGAAGGCTGGATGGTATTTTTGCTTTCTGTTTTTGCTGCAGATTATAAAGACGATAAATTTGTGTCTGCAACAGGAAATTGCAAAAATCTTGATGAATTGAATTTTGAGCAATTGATAACTTATTTTGATACTACCGTATGGAGATACGGAGGGGAGGAAAAGAACAAAATTATTGAATGGATGCGCAAGATAAAGAGTTATCGTAATTCTATTCACATTTATAAGCCAAGAGATATTGGAAATTTTACAGAGCTATATCGTGATATCGATATGTATTTTGAGGTTTTGCGATATATAATTCGTACATTTCCGGACGATCCCATCTCGGCGAGATATTATTAAAATGAACAACAGGCGAAGATTGGAGGAAAAATGTCACATTTGTACGCACGAGATTATCGCAAGATAACAGATGAAGAAAGGGAGAAGTACGAACGGATTTTAATATTGGAAAAATCACACGGACAAAGGTACGGGCGCATTAATCATTATGACATGTACCCCGAGGCGGTAAAACATTACCTGAGCCTTTTTCCAAACAACCATTTGATTTTGTCAGAGATAAAAAAGAAGAATTTGCCGGAATTAAATAATCGTTTTTCGCAGATTGTTCATGATTCGAATTCTACCGAGAGAGATATCGCAAGGTTCATTAAGGATAACGATGCGTATTACATTATCGCTTCAATATTGAACGGTTGTGGTTTTCATGTGGGACATCACGCGGCATATCTGTTCCCGGAATTTGAATTGCGTGCTAATGGAAAAACCGATTGGAGAGCAGATTATTTGTTGTTAGGAAAGGGCTCCGGTGGCTATGAGTTTGTATTTGTGGAATTGGAAAGTCCGAATACCGGCGCTGTATTACAAAACGGTTATCCCGCCAAAAGCACCAGAAGTGGACAAAAGCAAATCGAAGATTGGGAAATATGGTTGGACAGCAACTATTCTGAATTGGCTTCTTTCTTTGAAAGAGAAAAAGGCAATCATGAAGATCTGCCGGATGAGTTTTATCATTATGACAGCACGCGGATGCACTATGTGTTAGTGGCGGGAACACGAAACGATTATATAGATAAGACCTATCGTGTTCGTAGAAGTGAAAAGAAAAAATCAGGAGTAATTCTGCTCCATTATGACAATTTAATTGACTATTCAGAAGAATTGTTTAACAGAAATACTTTTTAGTTGAAAATTTGGATTGGAGAAAACAGTATGAATACTAAAATAATCAAGGCGATATCTTTTATTCTTATTATAGCAATGGCATTATTGTGTTTGGGAAATTGCGGAACACAAGAAGAAAGTCAAGAACAAAAAATAGCAAGATTCAACGAGAAAAAAGAAACACTAAAATTGAAAATTGAAACAACTGTTTGTACTACGCCGGAAGAGTTTGGAGACTTAATGCTTGGGGTCAGTGAATTAATTATGTCAGCAAACACTCTATTTAGAAGGAATAATCCTTATGACGCAATGGCAAAAGGAGCCGCTTATGATGGCAGCATAGTCAATTCAAAAGCAGATGGCGAGTGTTATGACATTAATTTGGCGTTGAGAAAAAATGAAAGCGTTATGACATATTTTAAAGCACCGTATACGGATAGAATTCCTGATATTTTATACGCAAAAGGATTAAAAGCATGTGAGATAGCACAGCTATACATTTTTGTTGCAGAGGATAGCAATATTAAGTTCTACGCTGTGAATGGTGCGTATCCTTTATGGTCATATCTATTATGTGAGTGGGAGGATTTTGGAGACTCAACGCGCGGAGAAATTTCAAAAGATGACATAGCGGAAAAACTTAAAGGTGTACTAAAAAATCCGGAATCCCTTCAAATACATAGTACAAAATGTTATATGTCAACAGAGAGTAGGCAAAGATTGTATGTAAAAGATAACATATGTGATGTTAGAGCTCGAGATATAGGATGCGTAATTGTCGATTATAGTGCGCAAAACGGTTTTGGTGGATATGTTAGGCAAAAGGCACTTTTTGACATAGCTTGTTTCAGACAGAGTGATGGGTGTTATTATGTTACTCTATCAGAAACTAATTATATAGGTGAACCAATCTCTACAGGATTTGAATATAGTGGGTCCATATATGTTGAATTGCCTGATTGGGAAGTCGACAACTAATATAAGGCTAATGCAGAAAAAACATGAGATATCGGAGAAAATGAAAATGAAATTAGCAAATCTTTTAGATATTCAGCTCTATCTTGACAAATGGTGTAATGTTCCAGCTGGGAAATTGCCATTTGATTTTTATGTACCTTTGGAGGAATTTTTTGCACCGAACGAAAAAGATGTCACTCAAATGGATCTTCGTTGCTTTATTTACAACGACTACATGGACAAGAAGATATCCTTTGAGGAGATGTTAAAGCAAATAGATTTGCTTTCAAAAGGCATTGTTATTGACTAAATTTCATGAAAGCACCCGATCGTTACCGGTCGGGTGCTTTTTCTATGCCCATTCATCCGGATTGTGAAATCATTATTTTTGCGATGGCTCAAAAAAATAGCAAATATTTTTTCGAAAACCTTACATTCAGGGCTTGAAATGTCGGTATAGTGAGGACACTTTCTTGCATTAACAGGTAATCGCCACTTGTTTTTTCGCCAAGTGCCCACCGGACACAAAGTAAAGTGACGCTTCACCGAAGAAAAAATACCGTGCTTTTGTGAGTCATACAACGACACTTTTTTCTTGACTAACAATCGTTGTAAACCTATGTCGGGTTGCCTCTCCACTGTTGTCTTTCACTTTTAGCGAGCAATGAATTTGGTGCACCAAATTCGGATTTTAGGGGATGCCCCCTAAGACCCCCAACCTTTCTGTACATATTCAAAGAAAGGAGAAAAGAGTATGAGAGAAAGAAATCATATCGTTCGGGTGCACCTGAACGACCGGGAGCTGGCACATCTGGAAAAGTGCCTCTCGAAAACACACTGGGGAAAGGAGGCATTTCTGCGAGCCGCTATTCAAGGCACCGGCATTGCCACCAAACCGCCGGAGGATTGCCAGGAGGTCATTGACCGGCTCCGGGAGATAGGAGATTGCCTGAATGTTCTTCCGCTTCAGGTGGAAAAGCTGTCGACTGAAGAAAAAGAGGCACTCGGCAAAGCGACGCGTGAAATCTGGAG
>CALAFS010000251.1 GCA_937892405.1 uncultured Clostridia bacterium | reverse complement strand
GCACCTGCGGCCATGTCTCGGGAACCTCTTCCCCGAGCCTTGCCAGAATGTCGGTACGGTAGAACATCATCGCGAAGGACATCGTCTGCGGGACACCGTAGGTGACACCGAGCAGGCGGATGGTGTCGAGCGCCGCGTCCACGAACTTTCCGTCCCCGGTCTCGAAGTCATATGCCTTGACCGCCTCGGCAAAGCTCTCGGTGGTGAAGGACAGCTCCGATTCCCTGCCGGCGATCGGCGAGGTCACGGTGGTGTGCTCTCCGTTTGCATCCTTATATGTATAATAGGTGTTCTTGAAGATCTGATTCTGTGCGTCGGTCAGATGACCGTCGTTTCCGCTAACGCCGACGACAGCGTCACGGATCGCGTAGTTGATGACACTTGCAGAGTCGAGTCCGAGATAGACGTCCGGTCCCTTCCCCGACAGAATGGAAGGAAGAAGGGTGCCGCCCGTAACCAGCTTCAGGGTGACGGCGGTGCCGGTCGCCTCGGTGTATCCGTCGCTCGCGTCGATCATGGTACGCCAGATCTGCGACTGGTCACGGCCGGTGGCAAGCCATACCTCGATGGTCTTCGTATCCTCGGTCGGACGGGTGGTCAGACCCATCGCATCGTAATCGGTGAAGAAGGAGCCGAAGAAGGACTTGATCTCAAACCAAAAGGCGGAGAAGAAGCCGGCGGTCGCGCGCGGAAGCTCTTTTTCACCGTCGCTCGCGGGGTGAATCTCGATCTCGTCGAGAATGAGCGTGGACTTCTTCGAGTTGTTGATCCAGGTACCGAGGGTACCGAGATAGGATTTCAGGTTGGACATGTTCGCCGCGATCTCTGTGCCTTCGTCTCTGCCCATACGGTCGAGCAGGAGGGCGACGGTATCCAGTGTCGCGATATGAGAGCCTTTCGTGCCGCAAAGCTCTTCAAACGCCTTGGAGACGGCATCAAGCTCGATCGCCTGATCGAGCAGCTCGATCAGCACTTCGGGCATGATCTTCTCGAAGTTGTAGCTTCTGTATTCGTCGGGGTCCGCACCGGTCAGCTGAAGAATACGGAGGTAGCAGTTGTTGACCTTATCCATCGCGATCTCGACGCGCTGGATCAGCTCCTTCAGAGAACCGAGAGAACATTCAAGGTAGAGGGTGTAGGTTGTGCCCGCCTTAAAATAAAATTGGAAGGCTTCGCCGGAACCGTCGGAGATGTAATCCGACTGCCATTCCTTGCTGTAATCGAACTGGGTATTGTACGCTTCGGTGAACGGAACCTCCGCTGTGCCGTCGGCAAGTCCGTATACACCGTCCGCGACGCCCTCCCCCGCGGCTCCGGTATGTCCGCCGACGAGCTTGACCGTACGGCAGATATACATGCCCTGAAGAGCGCTCTGCAGATAGCGCATGCTGATGGTGTAAAGACCGTCCTCGTTCACCTGGAAATTGTACGCCGCCCACTGACCGATCGCGTTGTAGCTGTTCTTACCGATGACATTGAACAGCTGTGCCGTCGAGGAAGAGGGGTAGGTCGCAGAGGAGGAGTTGTTGTTGCCCGAGGTCACCGAGTTGTCGGAGACGATGTCGGGGAACTCTGCCTGAATGACGGTGATCTTTCCGTTCTCGGGAGATTGGTACCCGCGCTTGATGTACTCGTTTTTGATCTCCTCGTAGCTCTGCGTGTTGCGCTCGGAGGTACCGACGGGGATCAGGGAGATGGACTTCAGGATCATCGGCTCGCGCTGTGCTTCCAGACGGAGGGTATGCGTCGAGTTCTGGAAGTGGAAGGCGAAATATTCATTATAGTAACCGGTGGAATCCTGGCAGTAGTAAGTTCCCCACTGCGGATTCTGGACAAGCTCGGGTGACATGGAGTTGCCGTTGATGTCCTGCGAGATGCGGTACTCAGTCACGGTCTTCTTTCCGTTTTTGATCTCGGTGACAATCTTGAAATAACCGTTGTCGGCAAGATCGTCTCCGCGGTTGCGAAGCTCATAGGTGACGCGGTAATCGTCCGCCTCGTCCGTGTCGGACACAACGGGGTCGGAGATGTAGTTGTATTTCCATGCCTTCGGGAAGGTGAGGTAGCTCGCCTCCGAGAAAGGAATCTCGCCGTCGATGTAGAGCTTGCGTTCGATCGAGCTGATACTGCTGTCCGAAGTATCGCAGGTGTAATACTCAAACGCAATGTAGTAAAGCCCCTCGGCGCCGTCGGGAATCGTGAACTGCCATTCCGCCGTCCCCTTTGCGGGAAGGTAAACGGAATTTTCCCAGTTGTCGCCGAACTGCTCCCACAGGGCGCGGTTCGCCTCACTCTGCGCTTCGTCATAGCAGAGAGAATCTTTCGTCACGGTGCCGGCATACGCCTCGCCCGGTTTGAATTCCCCCTTCACCAGCGCGGCGACGACATCAATGTCGATGCGTGAAAGCCCGCTGCCGACGGAGTCCTTGTACCGCTCCTTATACGCCGCATACGACGACGCGTTCAGGAACGATTTCATCTCATCGAGGCTCGTGTGTGCGGAATCGTCCTTCAGCTTTGCGGCGAAGGCGGTCACGCCGAGCGCTCCGAAGAGCATCGTTACGGAAAGCAGAAGGCACATCGCTTTCCGAAACAGATTTTTTTTCATACCTTGGGTCCTCCCGAAAATTTCTTTGCTTCCGCTCCGCCGTCACCGACGGAGACCCTGCGATACTGTCAGCCGACGCCCCCGCCCGACAGAGAGCGGGAAAATCGAATGACGGCATCGTCCGGGAATCCGGATCGCGTCTTTTATTATAGCATATAAAATATTAAAAGTCAAGAAAGCAAAAAGGCGGATTTTTCCTCTTAAAACGCTCCGCGCACCGAAGAAAAAACCGCATTTTTTCAAAATGCAAAGAATTGTTTATACAAAAGATTGCGCTTTCGGTGGACAAACCGAAAGCAAGTAAGTGAAATTTACTACCATATAAAATATATGTTATCACCGCTTAATGTAAAATTTATTTACTATTTCGAAAATTGGAAGTAAAATTCCATTTTTCAGAATTGCTTATGCAAAATGCACAAAAAATGGCATGTTTTTTCTACACATCGGACATTTGAACATGACAGAAAAAAGCCCGTTTTCTCCTCGGAAAACGGGCTTTTTCGTGTCTTTTCGCCTTCGCGTTCCGCCCTTTCCGAGCGGGAAAGGGCGGGGATTTACTTCTTCTCTTCGTCGTGGTCGGCGTCGCTCTCCATGGAGAAATCGATGGGTCTGCCGATCTTCTTGTAGTAGTCGGCAAGCGCCGCTTTTACCGCCTCTTCTGCGAGGACGGAGCAGTGCACCTTGATCGGAGGAAGTCCGTCGAGTGCCTCGACCACCGCCTTATTCGTCAGCTGAAGAGCCTCGGAGACGGTATGTCCCTTAATCAGCTCGGTCGCCATCGAAGAGGTGGCGATCGCCGCGCCGCAGCCGAAGGTCTTGAACTTACAGTCGGTGATGACATCGTTATCGTCGATCTTCAGGTACATTTTCATAATATCGCCGCACTTGGCGTTGCCGACGGTGCCGACGCCGGAGGCGTCCTCAATCTCGCCGACATTGCGCGGGTGGGTGAAGTGATCCATTACCTTTTCACTGTATTGCATGATTTCTTTCCTCTTCTTTCTTTAAGCGTTCTGTTCTTTCTTCTGAAGGTCTTCCCACAGGGGGCTCATATTACGGAGCTTTTCGACAATGGGAGGGATCGTCTCGAGAATATAATCGACATCTTCGTCGGTCGTCTCATGCGAAATGGAGATGCGGAGCGAGCCGTGCGCCTTCTCGTGCGGGATACCGATCGCGATCAGGACATGCGAGGGCTCGAGGGAGTCGGAGGAGCAGGCAGAACCGGTCGAGACGCAGATGCCGGCGAGGTCGAGCCACAGAAGCATGCTCTCCCCTTCCACACATTCAAAGCCGACATTCACATTGCCGGGCAGGCGCTGTGTTCTGTGTCCGTGCAGTCTCGAGTGCGGGATCTTCGTCAGTCCGTCGATCAGACGGTCGCGCAGTCTCGCGACGCGCTCGTTGTCCGCCATCTTTTCCTCGGCGACCTCAAGCGCCTTGGCAAGACCAACAATATAAGGAAGATTCTCGGTTCCTCCGCGCTTTCCTCTCTCCTGTCCGCCGCCGTCAATCAGGTTGTCGATGACGACGCCCTTGCGGATAAAGAGCATGCCGATGCCTTTCGGCGCATGGATTTTATGCCCCGAAAGCGAGAGCATATCCACCGGCAGTTTGGAGAGGTCAATCTCGAGATTTCCGACCGCTTGCACCGCATCTGTAAACATAAGTGCGCCTTTTGCGTGTGCAATGTCACAAATTTCGCGAATCGGCTCGATCGTACCGATCTCGTTGTTCGCGTACATGACGGCAACAATCGCAGTCTTTTCGGTGACGGCGGCACGGAGCTCGTCCATCTTGACAACGCCGTCGGCGTCGACGCCGACATAGGTCACTTTGAATCCCTCACGCTCGAGTGCCTCGCAGGTGTGCAAAACGGCGTGATGCTCGATCGCCGTGGTGACGATCTCGTCTCTTCCCTTCTTCTTCATGCGATGGGCGGCACCCTTGATCGCCCAGTTGTCCGACTCACTGCCGCAGGAGGTGAAGAAAATCTCCTTCGGTGTGCAGTGGAAGACATTGGCGATGCGCAGGCGGGCATCATCAAGCACGACCTTCGCTTCTCTTCCCTTCTGATGAAGGCTCGACGGGTTGCCCCAGACCGTCTCGAAACAGGGCGCCATCGCCTCCGTTACCTCACGGCTGACAGGGGTGGTCGCCGCGTTATCGGCATATACGAATCTTTTCACGGTGATTCCTTCCTTTTATCTTGAACTTGCGCGGTATTCCGCACTCTTTTTTTGCAATCCTTATTGTATACCATTCTTGTGTATTTTTCAATACCTCCGCTCAAATATAAATGTTAATTTTCTGTTAACCCGCCGAGCCAGATATTTTATTTTATACGGGCACGCGGGCACCTCCCTTTCACACACCCTTGACAAACGGGATTTTCCGTGCTACAATGAAGAAAACAACGGCAACGCGCGCCGGAAAGGAGAAAACACATGGCAAAAAAGCATTCCGTAATCAGAGTCTTGCTTTGCCTCGCGATTCTTTTCGCACTGGTTTTCTCCGTTTTCTATGTCGCCGTGGAAGCCGACCACGACTGTGTGGGAGAAGATTGTGCGGTCTGTCAGCAGGTCGCACGATGCGAAAGCCTTCTCCGCATTGCGCTCCCGCTCTTCGCCTCCGCCCTTTTCGCCCTCGCGGGAGATATGTTTTCCGCGCTTTGCCTTTATACCAGTGCGGAAACGGCAAACAAAAGAACTCCCGTTGCACTCAAGGTAAAGCTTTCGGATTAAAATAAATTAACAAGGGGTAAGTCTGCCGTTTCGGCAGGCTCTTTCGGCGTTTGCCGAACCCCTTGTTTTTTTGCGTTTATTTTAATCAAAAGGAGTTACCGATATGAAAAAAATCATTGCCGCACTGACGGCTCTTATCCTGCTTATCACTGCCCTCTCTCTGACGGGTTGCGCCGATCAAAATGCCGATCGTGGCGACAAAATATCCGTCGTCACCACGATTTTCCCGGAGTACGACTGGGTCATGAACCTTCTCGGAGAAAACAAAGACCGCGCCGAGGTTACCATGCTCCTCGACAACGGCGTGGATCTGCACAGTTACCAACCTACCGTAGATGACATGGTGAAAATCTCCACCTGCGACCTCTTCATCTATGTCGGCGGTGAGTCCGACGGATGGGTGGAAGACGCGCTGAAAAACGCGACCAATAAAAATATGAAGGTCATCAATCTTCTGGAAGTCCTCGGCGATGCGGTAAAGAACGAAGAGTCCGTAGAAGGTATGGAAGAGCATGAGCACGAGCATGACCACGGAGATGAAGAACTCACCGCCGAGGACATCAAGGATCGTACGCTTTCCGATTTTGCAGGCGAATGGAAATCGCTTTATCCGTATCTCATCCGCGGCGAGCTTGACGCTTATTGCGAGCACAAAGCTGAGGAGGACGAAGACGAAACGACCACAAAAGAAACCTATCTCGAAAAATACAAAGCCTCATGGCAGTGCGATGCCGAAAAAATCAAGGTGGAAGGCAATGTCATTACCTTTACCTACGCTGACGGAAAGACCGTTTCCGCGACCTACACCTATGCCGGCTATCAGCCGAAGCTGAACAGCGAGGGCAAGATCGGAAGCGTACGGTATCAGTTCACGACCGATAGCGCCGACGCTCCCAAATATGTGCAGTTCAACGACCACGGTCACGAACCCGGCGAGGCGGAACATTTTCACGTCTATTTCGGCAATGACGGTTTTGATGCGCTGATGAACTCTGCAACCAATCCGTTCTTTGTGAAGGAAGCGCTGACGGTCGACGAAATCCTTGACGAGCTGATGGGTCACAGCCACGAGCACGAGGAGGAAAAGGACGAACATGTCTGGCTTTCTCTGCGCAATGCAAAGGTAATCTGTCTTGCCATTGCCGAACAGCTCTCCGCCCTTGATCCCGACAACAAGGACGCATATGCGAAAAATCTGCTGACCTATACCGAAAGCCTGACGGCACTCGACAAGGAATACCGTAAAGCGGTAGAAGATGGTTCACGCAAAACGCTCCTGTTCGGTGACCGTTTCCCGTTCCGCTATTTGGTCAACGATTACGGACTGGATTACTTCGCCGCGTTCTCCGGCTGTTCTGCTGAAACCGAGGCAAGCTTTGCTACCATCACCTTCCTTGCCGGAAAGGTGGATGAATTGGAGTTGCCCTGCGTGCTGACGATCGAAGGCACCAATCATAAGATTGCCGAAACCATCGTACAGAACACAAAAGCCAAAAATCAACAGGTGTTGACCATGGATTCCATGCAGTCAACGACCTCGCAGGATGTAAAGAACGGCGCAAGCTATCTTTCGATCATGCAAAAAAATCTTGAAGTGCTGAAAACGGCGCTTCGGTAAGGAGAATAAACATGGCTCTTCTCACCTGTCAGGATCTTTCCGTCGGGTATGACGGAAAAGCGGTGCTCGGACCCTTGAATTTCTCGGTCAATGCCGGTGAATACCTCTCCATCGTCGGTGAAAACGGTGCGGGAAAAAGCACCCTGATGAAAACATTACTCGGTCTACAACCTCCCGTCGCGGGAAAAATCCTGACGGACGAGGAGTTTTCCCATCGAGAAATCGGCTACCTGCCCCAGCAGACCGCCGTGCAGAAGGACTTCCCCGCCTCCGTGCGGGAGATCGTCCTCTCCGGCTGTCAGGGAAGGTGCGGTTTCCGTCCGTTCTATAATGCCGAAGAAATTGCCCGTGCGGTGGGCGCTATGGAAGAAATGCAGATCGATGACCTCGCCTCGCGCTGCTATCGGGAACTATCCGGCGGTCAGCAACAGCGGGTACTTCTCGCGCGTGCCCTTTGCGCGACGCGGAAAATGCTCTTGCTCGATGAGCCGACCTCAGGTCTTGACCCGAAGGTCACGGAAGAAATGTATACATTGATCGAAAGGCTGAACAAAAAGGACGGCATCACCGTCATCATGATTTCCCATGATATCCGCGCGGCTCTCAGATACGCCGACAGAATCCTCCATATCGGAAAGCGCGTGTTCTACGGCACGCCGGAGGACTATCTGAAAAGTCCCGACGGCAAGCTCTTTTTCGCCGTGGAAGGAGGGGAAGAAAGATGAACGCCATCTTTGAAAAACTCGCATTGTATCTTGCGTATCCGTTCGTCCGTTATGCGCTGATCGTCGGCGTGTTGATCGCCCTTTGCTCTTCCCTTCTCGGTGTCACGCTGGTGTTGAAACGCTTTTCTTTCATCGGAGACGGACTCTCCCATGTGGCGTTCGGTGCCATGGCGGTAGCCGCGATCCTCGGGATCAAAAACGAAATGCCTCTTGTCATGCTCATCACCGTCCTGTGTGCCGTTCTCCTTTTGCGCACGGGGCAAAACACGAAAATCAAGGGTGACGCGGCGATCGCCATGATTTCCGTCGGTGCGCTCGCGGTCGGTTATCTTCTGATGAACCTGTTCTCTACCTCCTCGAACCTCTCAGGTGATGTGTGCAGTACGCTTTTCGGCTCCACCTCCATTCTCACGCTGACAGAGACGGAGGTCTTTCTCTCCGTCGGTTTTTCCGTCGCGGTGATCGCGGCATTTATCTTCTTTTACCACAAGATCTTTGCCGTCACTTTCGACGAAAACTTCGCCCGGGCAACCGGGACGCGCGCCGGGCTCTACAACCTCCTGATCTCCGTGATTGTTGCCGTCATTATCGTCCTTGCCATGAACCTTGTCGGTTCCCTTCTGATTTCGGCGTTGATCATCTTTCCGGCACTCTCTGCCATGCGTGTCTTCCGCAGCTTCCGCAGCGTCACGATTGCGTCGGCGATCATCGCCGTCTTCTCGGCATTTCTCGGCATTCTCATCTCCATTCTTGCTGGGACACCGGTCGGTTCCACGATAGTCGTTGTGCAGATTTTTGTCTTCTTCCTTTCCGTTCTCGCCAATAAAATTATCAAAGGAGCGTCAAAATGAAAAGAATTGTTTCCATAATTCTCTGTTTTCTCTGCGTCTTCACCCTTGTTTCCTGCGGAAGCAGCGAATCGAAAGATGGAGAAAACGATGTTGATCTTGATCTGACAAAGCTCAGCAGTACGATGGTGTATTCCGAAGTTTACAACATGATGAACACACCGGAAAACTATCTCGGACGGCGTGTGCGCATGCAGGGAAAATTTTCGGTATATCAAGATCCGACAAGCAACGCTGTCTATTTTGCCTGTCTCATTGCCGACGCTACCGCATGCTGCTCACAGGGCGTGGAATTCGTCCTCGACGGCTCTCATTCCTACCCCGATGATTATCCGCCGCTCGGAACTCAGATCACCGTGACCGGTGAATTTGCCACCTATACGGAAGGGGGCGCCCGATACTGTCATCTGATCGGCGCATCCTTCGGCTGATTCCTGCTCTCCGACCTCTGCAAGGCTTTTCACTTTTTCTCTTCGTGACACAGGGAAAAATTTCCTTTACGCTTGACAAACCGTCACGCGTATTGTATAATATTGACAGAAAATAAATCTAGGAAGCGCGTGCTTCCCAAAGAAAGAGAGAAAAGCTATGTATACCATCGGTGTGGATCTCGGCGGTACCAACATTGCCATCGGACTTTGCGACGATGAGCTTCATATTCTGGAGAAGGGTTCGGTCCCCACGCGTCCCGACCGCGACGGCGAAGAAATCGTACGCGATATGGCGGCGCTTGCCGGCGAGCTGATCAAAAAGCACGGGCTGACGGTCGAGGACATCGCCTATGTCGGCATTGCGACACCCGGCACGGCAAATGCGGTCAGCGGCGTGGTCGAATACGCGAACAATCTCCCCTTCCTCAACTTCCCCATTGCGAAAATCTTCAAGCAGTTTCTCCCCGTCAGAGAGGTTCTCATCGCCAATGACGCGAACGCGGCGGCTCTCGCCGAGGCGCTTGTCGGTGCGGCAAAGGGCACGAAGAACTCCCTGATGATTACGCTCGGCACCGGTGTCGGCGGCGGCGTCATCATCGACGGCAAGATTTACGACGGCGGCGTCAACTGTGCGGGCGCGGAGCTCGGGCACACGGTCATCGTGGCTGGGGGCAGACAGTGCTCCTGCGGCAGACGCGGCTGTTGGGAGGCTTATTCTTCCGCGACGGCTCTGACCGAGATGACGGAGGAGATGATGACCGAGCTGAAGCTCAAGGGGATCCCTTCCCTGCTCTTCGACTGTGCGGAGGCGGAAGGACATGTATCGGCGCGCACCGCGTTCGACGCGATGAAGCGGGGCGACACCCATGCGAAGAAGGTGGTCGATGACTACATCTTCTATCTTGCCGAGGGAATCACCAACATGATCAACATCTTCCAGCCCGAGGTGCTCTCCATCGGGGGCGGTATCTGCAACGAAAAGGAGAATCTCACCGTTCCCCTGATCGCGAAGGTTGCGAAGGATCAGTATACAAGAAACAACCCGCACAAGACGCGCATCGTGATCGCGACGCTGAAAAACGACGCCGGCATCATCGGTGCGGCGGGACTCGGAAAATAATTGTTCCACGATTTATAGAATATCGGGCGTGTGCCTGTGTGCACACGCCCGATATTTATAGTTTTTTCATAAAAGATTTATAAAAGATTTATCGTTCCATCACGGGCGGCACATTTTTTTGCGGTAGAATAATAAAAACAGCGGAGGAATTCCGCTTCTTTATTCTGCGCCTGTGAGGTGTGTTTGGTGAAACATCTGATTTCCTTATTTCTTGTCATTTCCCTGTTCTCCGCAGTGATTTTCTTCACGGTGTCCTGCGCCCCTGCGACAGACGATACCGGGAAGGAGAATCCCGACACGGATAACAACGGTGACAATACCGATACGGACGGAAATAAAATTTATGTTCCGCCCTTCAAGCTCTACGGCGAACGCCGCGCGAAAAAGCTGTCCGAAATCGTCTACCGTGCCCCCGACACCGACGCGCTTCTCGGCGCGATCGACAGTGCCGCGGCGGTGCTGATCGCGGACGAGATCTCTCCCGACGAGCAGGTCAAAGCGGTGAAGGATCTCGCGGATGCGTTCTCCGAGACGATGACGATGAGCGCCTACACCGCGTGGAAGGTGGAAAGCGGCAGTGCCGACGCGACCCTCCGCTCGGAATACGCGCGCCTTTCGGAGGTGCGCCCCCGTCTGATCCAGAGCATCGAAACCCTGTGTGTCGCCGCCGCCAATTCTCCGCACCGCGAGATTCTCGCCGCGGAATGTTTCACTGAGGAGCTCTCTCCGTACCTCGACGGCGGTCAATACACCGATGAGGCGGTCGACGCCATGATCCGCGAGGTAAAAAAGGAAAACGAATACCGTTTTCTCTCCGAAGCCAACATCACCGTCACCTATGGGGACGAGACCGATACCGCCGCGGCGCTGATCGCCCGTTACCGTGAGCGTTACGGTGAGGATTCCAAAGAATTTCTCGCGGCAAAGGCAGGAATCTCCTCCCTGTACCAGACCGCAAAAACCGCGCGGGAAAAAGAACTTTATACCGAGCTTGTCGCCCTCCGCCGCGAGACCGCGGACGAACTCGGCGCCACCTCCTATACGGAGGTCGCCTATGGCGAACTCTCCTATTCCTACACGCAAAAGGAGATGGAAACCCTCCTCTCCGATGTCGCGAAGGACGCCGTGCAGGTCTACCGTCGTCTTTACAACGATATTTTCATCTCCCGCGGTGACAGCGTCGCCCCCTCGCAGAAGATTTACAAAACCATCAACCGCCTTTCCTCGATCTACGGAGAAAAGGGCGGAATCCTCAGCGAAGCCTACAACTTTATGCTTCAGTATTCCCTCTTCGACATCGCACCGACGGAAGACGGGCGTGCCACGGGCAGTCGGGTCTTCTATCTTGACGCATACGATTCTCCCCTTCTCTCCCTGACGGCGAAGGAAAAGGTCACCGACTATCTCTCTCTGTCCTACGCGTTCGGCGGATACCTCGCCGCCTACCGCTTCGGGAATGTGCAGAGCGCGGAGCTCTCCGCGTTTCACGCCGCGGCGTGCGAGCTCATGACTCTGCGTCTGATGAAGGAGCAGGTCACGGACGACACCTACACCACGCTGCTCTATTCCGCGATGCAGAACATCCTGCTCGACCTGATCAACAATGCATTTGCCACCGCGGTGGAGACGAGAGTCTACGCTCTGCCGAAGGACGGCATCACGGCAGAGGCGATCGACGCGATCGTCGCCGAGACCGCCGCCGAGTTCGGACTGTCGGAAGGTATCAACAGCATCTCCTATGTGCTCTGCGACGAGCTCGTCGTCGCGCCCCTCTCCCTTCAGGCGCATGTCACATCGGTGCTTCCCGCACTGGAGCTGTTCTTCGATGAGTCGGAGACGCCCTCCCTCGGTGTGGAAACATATCTTTCTCTCCTCTCCGAAGACAGTGCCGCCACGACGCTCTCCGCCGTGCTTTCGGCGGCAAAGCTCGAAAGTCCCTTTGCCCCGGAGCGTGTCAAAAAGTCGGTGTGCAACATCTTCTACGAGCTTTACGGCGCCAACTACAACGACGCGAAGAGCGCCGGTTACTGTAACGCCGCCTGATAAAAACAGACAAAAAGATTCCCGATCCGTCAAAACCGACAGATCGGGAATCTTTTTGTCTGGCGATATACGGCAAGTCGCCTGTATTTCGACCGTGATGTGCAAAATCTTTGATTTTTACCGAAAACCGACAGATTTCACTCTCTTTTCTCCTCGTGTTCTTCAAGCTCGTCAAAGTAGCGTTTCGCATACTGTGCGGCTTCCCCGCCGACGCCGTAGCGCTCCGCCTGCACGGAGAAAAGGGTCGCATATTTCCCGCCGAGGCGCATCAGCTCCTCATGCGTGCCGCACTCGGCAACCACGCCGCCGTCGAGAAGCACGATCTTGCTCGCGCTCACGGCGGAAGAGAGACGGTGAGAGACATAGATCGCGATCTTTCCGCGGGACAGCTCTTCAAAGCGACGGAACACCGCCTGCTCCGCGAGCGGATCGAGCGATGCCGTCGGCTCGTCGAGAATCAGAATGTCCCCCTTCTTATAGAAGGCACGCGCGATCGACAGCTTCTGCCACTGCCCGCCCGAGAGCTCGACGCCGTCTTCCTCAAACATACGGGTCAAGGGCGTATCGTAGCCTTCGGGGAGCTTTTGCAGGAAGGCGTCCGCGTCGCTCGCCTCGGCGGCGGCATGAATACGCGCGTCGTCGGGCGGCAGGGCTACATCACCGAAACGGATATTCTCCGCCGCGCTCTCCGCGTATTTTCCGAAGTCCTGGAAAATGATGCCGAAGAGATTGTGATAGGCTTTGACATCATAGGTGCGGATATCCTTTCCGTCGAGCAGGATCACACCCGCCGTCGGATCGTAGAGTCTTGTCAGAAGTTTAATCAATGTGGTCTTTCCCGCGCCGTTCAGCCCGACGAGCACCGCGTGCTCTCCCGAATGAAGCGTCAGGGAGACATCGGTCAGCACATCGCGGTCGGAGCCGGGATAGCGGAAGGAGACATGGGAAAGCTCGAGGGTGTGATCCCGCCCCGCTTCCGGCAGGAGAGGTGGCGTCGCGGTCGGGGTGATATACGACTTTTCCTTCATAAAGTCGATCATATTGTCGATAAAGAGGGTGCCCTCGTAAATTTTCGCCGTGGAAGAGACCAGCGTCGTGACATACCCCGCGATAGAGCTGAGCGCCCCGGTATAGAGGGTGTAGTCACCGATCTGCCCTTCTCCACGCACGACATGGTACGCAACATAAAAGAAGAGAAGGCAGTGCACGCATACGGACAGAAGTCCGACCAGCATCTCGGTGATGCCTTCTTTGTAAATCAGGCGCTTCAGCCCCGCAAAATAGCGGGCGAACACCGAGCGGTACTTGTCGGTCACGGTGTCCCCGAGGTCGAGAATCTTGACCTCCTTCGCGAGATCCTTGTTCACGAGAATCCCCGAGTAATAGTTCATCTGCCGCCGCTCTTTGGAATGGCGGCGCATATAGCGGAAGTTGCGGTTACGGTAAAGGCAGGTCACGACGGCGCCCGGCACCGAAGCGAGGAGAATGATCACCGGTGCGAGCGGACTGAGCGTCGCCAGAACAACAATGAAGGAGATCGCACTGATAACCGCGCTGATGACCGAGAAGGTCGCGGAAAGAATCCCGATTGGGCGC
>CALAFS010000250.1 GCA_937892405.1 uncultured Clostridia bacterium | reverse complement strand
CGCCGAAAGCGCGCTCGTCAGGACGGGCCCGCCCCGCCAGTAGGCGTCGCGGTAGATGGCGTGCCAGTGTTTTTCGATGTCGAGGGGGTTCTGCCCGACGAGGTACTCTTTGATGTGTTCGAGCGCGCCGAGCAGAGCCTTCTCCTTGTATTCGAGCGTCGCCTCTCCCACGCCGTCGATGCCTTCGTCGGTCGTGATCTTCACGAACACGAAATTCGTGCGGAAGCAGTCGACGACAAAGGGCTTGATGTCCGTGACCTTCATAAAAAATTCTCCGTTCCGCCGTATGACACGGCATTTGTTGTATGCGTTCTTTTTTTGATTTTCTCTTTTCTCTTGACATATCGTCAAGACTATTTTATAATATATTTTAAGATGATTCTATCAATTTCTTAGCACATTTATAAGAAATCTTATGATGATGGAGGAAATATGATCTCCCTGCCGCACCTTGTCGCCGTCGGTATCTATCACACAAAGCCCGCCGTCAGAGGGCGCACCGTCACGCCCCCGCGCCGCGTCTCCGTCTTCGAGCTGGAGCTTCCGCTCGAGGCGGGCGGCACCTCTTATATCGGGGAGGAGAGTCGCCCCATCTCGGAGGACTTCGTCATCGCGGCGAAGCCGGGGCAGATTCGTCACACCCGCCTGCCGTACCGCTGTGCCTTCGTCCACCTGATCGTCAGGGAAGGGACGCTGTTCGATATGCTCTCGCGCCTGCCCGATTATATAGAAATAGGAGAGGATCCGCGGATCCCCGAGATCTTCCGCGCCATCGCGCTCTCGTATGACATCGACTCGGAGGCGGACACCGTCGCTCTGACGGGACTTGCGCTGGAGCTTGTTTATCGCCTCCACCGCATCGCGGGGCGGCAGAGGGCGGAGCACGCCATCGGCTCTCTCCCGTACAGTGCGGCGGAGCGGGCGATCGACTACATCGGGAAAAACCTCACCGCCGATCTCTCCCTCGCACGCGTCGCGGCGGAGGTATCGTTCAGCCCCGTTTATTTTCATGCGGTCTTCAAGAGTGCGACCGGCATGACCCTGCGCGACTATGTCGAGCAGCAGAGGATCAAGAAGGCGACCGAGCTTCTCACCGTCGGGGAGAAAACGCTCACCGAGATCGCCTATGAGTGCGGCTTTTCTTCTCAGTCCTATTTCAGCTATGCCTTCAAAAGAAGAATGAAAATGCCGCCCCGTCAATACGCGAAAAAGATCGCGGAAGATTATGAAAAGTAAAGAAAAGTATGCAAATATACAAAAATCCCTGCCGTTTAAGGAGAATGGCAGGGATTTTTTGCTTTTATTTTAACAGATTGTCCTCTTCAAAGTAGTCGATCCGCATGGCGTGACGCACATCGGCGAGGGTCGCCGCCGCGGTCGCTCTCGCACGCTCGCTTCCGGCGCGGAGCATCTCGTACACTTCGGGGAGTCTTCCTTCCCACATCGCGCGTCTTTCGCGGATCGGGGCAAGCTCCTCTTCAAGCACCTTGCAAAGGAATTTTTTGATCTTCACATCGCCGAGCCCGCCGCGCGTGTAGTGCGCTTTCAGCTCGTCGAGGTTCTGATATTCGGGCAGGAAAGCGGGGAAGTATTCGGGACGGCAGAAGGCGTCGAGGTAGGTGAAGACGGGGTTGCCCTCGACGGTGCCGGGGTCTTCCACCTTCAGATGGTTCGGGTCGGTGTACATCGACATGACCTTTTTTCTGACCTCTTCCGCGCTGTCGGAGAGGTAAATGCAGTTGCCGAGCGACTTCGACATCTTTGCCTTGCCGTCAATGCCGGGCAGGCGCAGGCAGGCGCGGTTCTCGGGCAGGATGATGTCCGGCTCGGTCAGCGTGTCACCGTAGACCGCATTGAACTTGTGTACGATCTCTTTACACTGCTCGAGCATGGGGAGCTGATCCTCCCCGACCGGCACGGCGGTCGCGCGGAAGGCGGTGATGTCCGCCGCCTGACTGATCGGATAGCAGAAGAAGCCGACGGGGATGCTCGCCTCGAAGTTGCGCATCTGGATCTCCGCCTTCACGGTGGGGTTTCTCTGCACGCGGGAGACGGTCACAAGGTTCATATAATAGAAGGTCAGCTCGGTCAGCTCGGGCACGGCGGACTGAATGAAGATCGTCGATTTTGCGGGATCGAGCCCGCAGGCGAGGTAGTCGAGCGCGACCTGCATGATGTTCTGCCGCACCTTCTCGGGGTGCTCCGCATTGTCGGTCAGCGCCTGTGCGTCCGCGATCATGATGTAGATCTCGTCGAACGCTCCCGAATTCTGAAGTCTGACGCGCTCTTTGAGCGAGCCGACATAATGTCCGACATGGAGTCTGCCTGTCGGGCGGTCTCCCGTCAGAATGATCTTTTTCGCCATTTTTGTGATCTCCCTCGATAAGTCATAGAATATTTTTCTGTATTATAGCACAGTTTTCCGCCATAGTCAAGAACTCCGTGCAAAAGGAAGCCGCAGGAGAGAAAAAATCAGCGATTTCTCCTCTTCGGCGGCTTTCCCGTCGTCTTTTTATAGTAGCGGGAGAAGTAATTCGCTCCCGAAAAGCCGACCGCTTCCGCCGCCTCAGCGACGCTCATGCCCCCGTCTTCGAGGAGGGCGACGGCTTTGATGATCCGAAGCTCGAGAAGATAGCGGTGCAGGGGCTTTCCGAACGCGCGGCGGAACTCGGCGCTGATGTAGTTCGGGTGAAAGTGAAAGTGCTCCGCCACGGTCTTGTTTGTAATGGGCTGTCGGTAATTTTCCTGAAGGTAGTCGGCGACCGCGTCGGCGTCGAAGCCGCCCGTCTGCCGCCCCTCTGTCTTCGCGACGAATTCCGTGAGGAGAAGCGTCAGCTCCGCGTCGGAGGCGAGCTGAAAGTGCGGTGCCCGTCGGTCATACCGACGGATCAGCCGGCGGAGCATCGGTTCGGCAAAGAAGGCATCCTTCCGGATCCGATAGCGGTCAAGCTCCGGCAGATCCTCGAAGGTGATTCTCTTCGGCAGATCGCTTTCTGTCGTCAGCTCCCGTATCGGAATCGGGTGGAGAGGCAGGTTCCATGCCGCGCGCTCCTGCGTCCAGTCAAAGTTGACGGCGAGGAGGTGAACCCCGGTCGGAAGAAACCGGTAGGGGACCCCCGCGTTGATAAGAATGGCACTGCCTTCGGACAGTGTGTGTGTTTTCCCGTCGATCACGATGCTGCCCGTCCCGCGGGCAACATAGAAAAAGCGGGCATCGGGCGGCATGACTTCCGAGAAAAAGAAGCGCTCCGAGACATCAAGCTCCCGCGGGAATCTGGAAAAGGGTCGGATATCGTCCCACAGCATGGCATGCTCCTTTCCGACCGGGCGGTGTCTTCGGCAGTGCGCCGCGCCGGAAGAGAAAACGCTCTGATCAAAGTCCGGAATCTTTATTTTGTGCTGTTTTCTCTTTGCTTTCTTTCTTGATTATAGCACGCCTTTCGGATAAAATCAAGAGAGAAGAACATTGCAAAAAGAAAAACCTTTGCGGAAAGGAAGCCTTATGTTTTCAAGAGTTACACTCGAGATCAGTCTGAAACCCTTTACGAGAGGAGGGGAGGAGACTTATCTTGCCGTCGCGCGTGAGATCTTCGCCGACTGGTATCCCCTTATCAAGAACCGGCGGGAGGGTTCTCTCATGCTCTGGACCTCCGACGGGAGCGAGCTGCTCGATTATCGCGGAGAGCCGGACGATCCCTTTGAGTACGCTTCGTACCTCGGACTGGCAAACAATGAGTCCGAGACGCATACGAAAAAGGACAGACACGAGCATTTCAGCCTTTATCGCTGTCGTTCTCCCTATGAGGAAAACCCGCCGGTGATGACCTATGCGGGACTTAAGAAGATCGTACATGCTTTGCGTGCCGCGGCGGCGGAGCGGATCCCCGCCTCCCGCTTTCTTGTCGGGACGACCTTTGACATCGGACCGGAGTTTGCCGTCTCCCGCTTCAAGTACCGCCGTCATCCCGAGGTGATGACGGGCGGGAAAATCCTGCGTTACGGCTCTCTCGACTCCACCGTGACCCTTGCTGCCGACACGCGCGCCTACGCGGCATTTCCCGACGGGATCCCCGAGGGCACCTCTTTTGCCTACTTTCTCGGGCGGCAGACCGAGGCGTTCTGCCGCGACCTCGGCTTCGATTATCTCTGGCTTTCAAACGGCGTCGGCTTCAGTGCCGATCCTTGGTCGCTCGACGGAAAGCTCTATGACGGGAAGACCTTCCGTATCGAAAATCTGAATCACACAAGGGACAAGGTGCTCGCCTTTTGGGCGGACTTCCGCCGCGGGTGTCCCGATCTCCCCGTCGCCACGCGCGGGACGAACAATTCCGCCGGGATCGACTATGCGACCGACGGCGTCCCGCTCTATGAAATTTACGAGACAGAGAAAAACCTTCTCCCCCCGCCGAACTCGCCGTGGGCGGCGATCAACGGCAATTTCGGTCTGGAGCTGATGGGGCACATGACCCGCATCGCCACCCTTCCGCCCGAGGATACCTTTCTCTTCCGCTATTATATCCATGATCCGTGGTGGGTCAACTCGCCCTGGCGCGACCGCTACAACCGACAGCCGCACGACATCTATCTTCCGATGGCGGTCTCTCGGATAGACGGGGAAGGGCGGGTGAGAAGTGCCGAGATGTTCGGGATTCTCTCGATCGACAATTCCTATGGGGAGATGCCCGACGATTGCGTCAACGAGCCGCTCCCGCACATTCTCCGTGCGGAGAGGGAAGCGTCCGACGCCATAGCGCCCATCGTCTGGGTCTATCCCGTGAGGGAGATCACCACGGCACGGACGGTGGAAGAGCTTCGCCGCGCTTATTTCGGCGACCGTATGATCGCCGATGCGGTGAATGCCGCTTTTCCTTTGAACTGCGTTACCTCGACCGACAACTTCCTCCTGCATGACCTTTCCCTTTACCGCGGGCGCGTGTTGCTCTCTCCTGTACCGACAAGTCCCGAGGTGGAAAAGCGCCTTGCCGCTCATGCGGCGGCGGGCGGCGCCGTCATTCTCTACGGCGAGAGGGAAGAGCGCCGCACGGAAAGTCGGGGGATTGCCTTCGTCGATATCGCGGAGGGCGTCCCGGCTCTGCGACGCGCCCTTGCCGCCTGCGGCTATGAGATCCGCACGACGCACGGGGAAGAGGAAAAAAAGCCCGTGCTCACCCTCTCCCCGTATCAGAACAGTCTGCTTTTCTCGGTCTACAATCCCGACACGACAAAGGATATTTTCTTCCGTTTTCCGCACGGTGCGCCGATTCTTCTCGGCGGCGAGGCGGAGCTTCGGGAAGGGATGGCGGGGTATCGTTTCCCCCGCGCCGACAGACGCGAGTGCCGCGTTTATCTCCGACAGGAGAGCGGCACGGTCTCCCTTTCGGAGGTTGCGCCCGTCAGCGCGATCTATCGGAGGAAATTCCGTCTCACGGGACTTGCCGACGCCGAGCTGATCGTCTTCCCCGAAGAGGAAACGCCCGACGGACTCCGCATTTCGAGAAAGGAAGAAATCGACGGATATTTCCCCGAAGAAGACTTCTATCTTGCGGACACCGAATTCTGCCGCGATGCGGACGGAAGAGGATATTTCAAGGCTTCGCATCTTGACGGTGAATTCTATCTTTGGTTCCGATAAATACATAAAAAGAAAATAAAAGTTAGCAAAATAAGAAGTTTTCGCTAAAAAAGAGCCGTTCCGACTATACGGAACGGCTCTTTTTTATTTGTTCTTTTTGCCATTATATATCGGGTATCTTTCAGTTCGCGACAACGATGGTATTCCAGATGTGTTCCGAACGGAAGAGAGGAAGGCACGCCCGAAATATCTTTATAGATAAAATTCTCGTTTTCTTCCTCGCGCAGAGCCGACGGAAACCAAATATAAAGGCTTTTTTGTGCTTTTCCGAAGAAAACGCAAGTCCGGGTTCCGTTGACATCGGAAACGGAACCCGCAAGCGCTTCGGCGCACAATTTCGGATCTATCGGACGAGCCGTCAGAAAAATCGCTTCTTTCATATTATATCTCTTTCAAAGTCTGCGTTTTAGTATTCAAATTTTTTGTTCAGGTACTCTTCCGCCGTATAATAACCGCAGGATTCCCCTTCTTCATCGACGAACAGATAAATCGCGGGGACAAAGGAAAGCAGGACTTCCAGTACACGGCGGACATCAAGCGAACGGTGGTATTCGATATGGTTGATGAAGCAGTCGTTTGCGTCAAAAAATGCACAGATATTCTTTATCTCTTTGTCGGAAAAGTCAAAATCGGGGGCGCCCGAAATCGGTTCGTTTTGAAATTCCAAAAACAAAGAGGACGGCTTTTCGATCATAAAACCGTTATCTCCGTTCCGCTTCCCGTTTTTGATATGATCGGTTAATATTTGTATACTCTTTTCTGTCGGAAGCTGTTCTTTGGTGAATAGAATAATGTCTCTCATTTTTCTGTCTTTCACTCCTTGAATCAACATCGCTACGGTCAGTATAACATAAAATCAATAAAGTGTCAACTCGGCGTAGCCCGTCACCCGGAATTTCGCCGAAGGCGAATATCTGCACACTCTTCGCCTGGCAAGCGAGCTTGCCGATCTCCGAGCGGCAGATGCGAACCGGATTCCGTGCCGCGAGGCGGCACGGAGCCCGGTCCGATGAAGGGGGTAGCGCGCCACCCGGTATTTCGCCGAAGGCGAATATCTGCACGCTCTCCGCCTGGCAAGCGAGCTTGCCGATCTCCGAGTGGCAGATGCGAACCGGATTCCGTGCCGCGAGGCGGCACGGAGCCCAGTCCGATGAAGGGGGGCGCCACCTCGGAATTTGCTGCAGGGCGGCAATATCCCACGCCTTGCCGCGATTTCGCGAGCGAATCGCGCTCTGCGGCGGGGATGCGAACCGGATTC
>CALAFS010000249.1 GCA_937892405.1 uncultured Clostridia bacterium | reverse complement strand
CGGTTCTTCGAAAAAACGGTTCTTCGATTGCCGCCACCATCGTGGCACCCATGCTTGTCAATGTGGTACTGTCGCTTGCGGACTCGCTTTTGAAGCTGAAAGATGTCTCCCTGACAAACTATTGGCTGTCCTCTTTTCTCGGCGATCTGACGCTGTCGGTCGGCTCTGGGAGAATGACCGTCTGTCTTGCCGCGTCGCTGATCTATATTCCGGTCTTTCTTATCACAGGCGCAAAATTCAATCAAAAGATTGAATTGTAAAATACGCAATCTGACAAGAAAATCCGGCAACAGACCGTTTTCTTATGACAACGACACGCTTATTAAGCAAATAATTATTTACAAAATTACGCAAAGTGGGGGCGAATGTTCGCCCCCGCTTTGCGTAAAATTTATTCTACGGTCAGCAGATCACCACCGGTATTTGCCGGCAGTTTCTTATAATTGACGATAAAGCAGATGATTTCCGCGATCGCCGTGATCGTCCATGAGAAGATATAGAGCAGGTAAAGAGAGGGAATGGTGCGGAAGTAAGCGAATACGGTATAGATCCACGCGACACGGAAAACACAGGAACCCATAATCACGATGACAGTCGGCGCAAAGCTCTTGCCGAGACCGCGGCAGGCGGCGATGGTGCAGTCCATGAAGGCGCTGACGGCGTAGGAGAAGCTCATGATCCGCGTACGCAGAAGTCCCGCTTCGATGACCGCCTCGTCGTTGGCAAACAGGGATAAGAACTCTCTGCCGAAGAGGAACAACGCGCCGCCGAGAAGTGCCCCCGCGACGAAAGAATAGGCAATGCCGATAAAGTAGCTTTTCAGCACGCGATCCCGCTTGCCCGCACCGAGGTTCTGCCCCATGAAGGTGGAGCAGGCGGTATAAAACGCCGCCATGACATTGTAGATGATGGCGTCGGAGTTGGCGGCGGCGGAATTTCCTTCCACGATGACAGAGTCAAAGGAGTTGACGGCGCCCTGAATAAAGAGGTTCGCGACGGCAAAGATGGCGTTCTGGAGTCCCGCCGGAATTCCGAGCCCGAGGATCCGTCCGCCCTCCGTCCGATCCGCACCGTTTTTCAGATCCCGGAAGCGGAAGGCGCACTCGTCCTTCTGCCGCGCCATGTGGATCAGAATCAACACCGCGGACACATATTGCGTGATGATACTGGCGAGCGCCACGCCGTCCTCCGCCATGCCGCAGACAATGACGAAAAACAGGTTGAACAGCACATTCAGAATTCCCGCAATCAAAAGGTACACGAGCGGACGCTTGGTGTCGCCGTTCGCACTGAGAACACCGTTGCCGAAGTTGAAAATCCCGAGCGCCGGCATACCGATCGCGTAAATCCGGAAATAAAGCACGGCACCGTCGATCAGATCGTCCTTGGTGCCGAGGAGCTCCAGCATAAAGCGCGCGGACAGCAGGCAGAGCACCGTAATGATGACACCCGTCGCAAGACAGATGAGGAACGAAGTGCGGATAGAGGCAGAGACGCGCGCCTTGTCCTTGGCACCGAGGTGCTGTGCGACGCGGACATTGACGGCGCTTCCCATGCCGATGAGAAACCCGGTGAATAAGGTCACGAGCGTTGTGGTAGATCCGACCGCGCCGAGCGCTTCCGCGCTCGAGAATTTGCCGACGACCGCGACATCCGCCATATTGAACAGCACCTGCAAAAGCTGGGACAGCATCAGCGGGACGCTGAAAAGAAGTATATTTTTCCAAAGAGAGCCGTCCGTGATCTGAATTTCGCCCGTGGCTTTCTTTGTAGCAGAAGCCCGATTTGCCATTGGAACCCCTCCGAAAATCCGAATACGCGTCGGCAAAGGCTTTCCCATCCGACGCAAACCGTATTATAGCATAAGGAAGATAAATTTTCAAGTAGAGAAAACGACAATTTCCGCGCGGAATTATCATCTTGATATTGTTTTCGCAATGTGATATACTTAAAAAGTAAAAGGAATGAACGGCACATAACAAAGAAAGGCGGGGAGAGGCGATGGGATTGATGGAAATGGCGAGTGGTCGCTCACTTTGGCGGGGATACGATTACTATAAGTCCGGGAATGTTCTGAGCTTTGCAAAGGTATCGGAGATCGAGTACACCGGGGTGTTACAAGGTAACGAAAACCGAAAATATGAGGTGTGGATCAACACGGAGCATCCGAGACAGTCACATTGCAACTGTCCGCACGCAAACGGAAAGCGTGTGATCTGCAAGCATCAGATCGCATTGTATTTTTCTGCTTTTCCGCGCGCCGCCGAAAAGTATTATCAGGAAGTGGTCGCGTATGAGGAAGAAGAGGAGAGGCGGCAGGAAGAGCTCGACCGAAAGGTGACGGCGTATATCCGGAGTCTTTCCAAAGAAGAATTACGGGAGACACTGTATGAAGTGCTTTATGATAGTGAGGATTGGGTGTTTGAACGGTTTGTCCGAGAGCATATCGAGGACTTCTGACGGCGATAAAGCGATGCACGCCCGTAAGAACTGTTTCTGCCGCAGGGGACGCGGTGGGACATTTACCGAAAAAACATGACAGAGGATAAAGATATGCTTGACAAGACAGCGGTTCTGAAGCAATATTTCGGACATTCTTCCTTTCGGGACGGGCAGGATCGGGTGACAGATGCGATTCTCGGGGGCAGAGATGTGCTTTGCGTTATGCCTACGGGCGCCGGGAAATCCGTTTGTTATCAGGTGCCGGCAATGATGTTTGACGGGGTCACGCTGGTGATCTCGCCGTTGATTTCTTTGATGAAAGATCAGGTGAATGCCCTGACGCAGAACGGCATATCGGCGGCATATCTCAATAGCTCGCTGACCGCGGCGCAGTATGCGGAGGTCATGGAAAAGATCGGGGCAGGAGTGTATAAGATCCTGTATGTCGCTCCCGAAAGGCTGACTGCCTATGACTTTCTCGGCGTCTGCAGGAGGATAAAAATCGATCTTCTGGCAATTGATGAGGCACATTGTATTTCCCGCTGGGGACAGGATTTTCGACCGAGCTATCTGAAGATTTCCGATTTCGTTGACGCGCTCGGATATCGCCCCGTGATTGCGGCGTTTACCGCGACCGCAACAGAAGAAGTCAAAAAAGACATCGCATATTCACTGAAATTGAAAACTCCGCTTTGCATTTCGACGGGTTTTGACCGCCCGAATCTGAAATTTTCGGTGCTCAGACAAAGAGAAAAACTTCATGAGCTCTTGATGATTATAAGAAAGCGAGCGAATGAATCCGGCATCGTTTATTGCTCTACAAGAAAGACGGTGGAGGAGGTAGAGAGCAAGCTGATCCGCGTCGGCATTTCGGCTACCAAATATCACGCGGGGTTAGACGATGAAACCCGTAAGAAAAATCAGGAGGATTTTGTCTACGACCGGAAAAAGGTTATGGTCGCGACCAATGCCTTCGGTATGGGGATCGACAAGTCCAATGTCTCCTATGTGATTCATTACAATATGCCAAAGGACATCGAGAGCTATTATCAGGAGGCGGGACGCGCGGGAAGAGACGGCTCGGACGCGGAATGTATTTTGTTATATAATGCGAGCGATGTTCACACCAACCGTTTTTTCATCGCCAATTCGGAACCGAATCCCGATCTGACCCGAGAACAGCAGGAAGAGCTGAAAGCGCGGGATCTTGACCGATTGAAGCAGATGACATTCTATTCCACGACACACGGTTGCCTTCGTCACTTTATCTTAAATTATTTTGGGGAAAAGTCTCCGAAGTACTGCGGCAACTGTTCCAATTGCCTGACGCAATTCCGGGATACGGACATTACCGTCGAGGCGCAGAAAATACTTTCCTGTATCAAACGCACAGGGGAACGCTTCGGCAAGAAGATGATATGCGATGTCCTTCGCGGGAGCAAGAACGATAAATTGCTTCGCCTCGGGCTTGACAGTCAGACGACCTACGGGCTGATGAAAGAGTACGCGGAGTTTCGGGTGCGGGACATGATGGATTTTCTCGAGTCGGAAGGCTACATAGAGTCACGCGGCGGTGACTATCCGACGCTTGCGGTGACCGAGAAGGCGTATCCCGTGCTTTTCAACCGCGAAACCGTTACGATGAAGCAGGAAATACAGCCAAAGGCACCTTCCGGCGCAAAGAGAGCACCGGCGGTACAGTCCGTGCAATCCGCAGAGCGTGAATTGTTCAACGAGCTGCGGGAGCTGAGACACCGGCTGGCAGAGAAAAAACATGTCCCGGCGTATGTCATATTTTCCGACGCGACCCTGACCGATATGTGCAGAAAGCTCCCGCAAACCCGGGAGGAATTGCTCGAAGTCTCGGGCGTCGGAAGAGTCAAACTCGATCTGTACGGCAAAGACTTTTTGCAGTTGCTAAGATCCTATCGCGAGCGCCGCGAAGCCGGCGGGACGAAGTGATTTCCACCGAAAGAACGCTGTGCTGCTCCGCCCCACCCGTGTAAAGTTGCCCGTTTTCTTGCCGTAGCACAAACAAATAAAACGAGGAGGTCTTTGCAAATTGCTTTTGCAAAGACCTCCTCGTTTTTTGGGGAAATGTGAAATCGTCAAGAATCCTTTTTACTCCGTTTCGCACTTGTAATTTTGTGAGAAACAATGTATAATATAGGAGCACAGTGCACAGCTACACGATGATTTATATAAGCGAGTATCAAATAAAATTCTGGAGGATAGGAAAATGGCACAAATTGATTTGAAGGCAATCGAGAAAATCACAAAAGAGAGAAATGTTGTGCACGATGAGGTATATACCACATATACAACATTTGATAGTGATGGCAAACATTATTTTCAAATAGATACATATGGGCGTAGTGACAGAGAGCAACCCGGGAAAATAAGTCAATCTATTTATTAAGGTCGCGGTGGAGTGTTGAAAGTCATTTTTGTGGGACATGAAGTGCTGTATAATGTTCACATAATTAGAATTGGAGGGATATTTCATGCCAAGTCATCTTTCGGATGTGGGTTTTAGATTTAGTGAAGAGAATTTCTACGATGAATTAATACAAACATTTGAAAACTTAATGAGGGGATCATCAAGAGAAATTACAGTAGGAGATAACACATATCTTGTGTTGTATATTGACCGAGATATAGAGTTTTGGTTGCCTGTTGGAGAGAACAAAATGCTTGATCCAACTTCTTTTGAATTGCATTTTAATACACATCGTTGGGATGACATTACCAAAGGTTTACTTGACCTTGTGAATGCGGGAAGGATCGCATTCCGCCCGGCAGTGGAACTGTCTTACCTCAATGAACAGGAACAGGCAGACCTGCTTGAAATCATAGAAGCAGAAGAAAAGACACCGTCTCTTTCACAAGCGGTACGGTTGAAGAAAATCAGTCGGGAAGGCAACCTCACACCGGAGA
>CALAFS010000248.1 GCA_937892405.1 uncultured Clostridia bacterium | reverse complement strand
CGGGGGGGCGGGCCCCCGCCGTATCGGTGGAAATGAAGGGCATACCGAGCCCGGCGCCGAAGATAACGACGCGTCCCGCCTCAAGATGACGGATCGCCGCCTCGGCGGAATACACCTCGGCAAAGGGCACCATCGGAACGGCGGTCATAACCACCGCCTCCTGCCCTGCGCGCACGAGCGCGTCTTTTAAGCAGATCGAGTTGATGACCGTCGCGAGCATGCCCATGCGGTCGGCATCGGTGCGATCCATATCGCCGCCCTGTCTGCCGCGCCAGATGTTTCCGGCGCCGACAACTACGGCGATCTCATAGCCTTCCTTCACGCATTTTCCGAGCGTCGCGGCGACGCGGTCGACAAACGCATGATCGTAAATTCCGCCCTCTTTTTCCGCGAGCGCCTCGCCCGAGAGCTTCAGAAGGATTCGTTTCATAACATCTCCCATTCCGCCGCCGAAGGCGGCATAAACATTGATGAATTCAGAATGAAGAATTCAGAATTATTTTCTCGAAAAAATCGAATTCCGTTTCAAGGTACAGCCCGTCGCCGAAGGCAACACAGGATTGCCGAATTCAGAATGAAGAATGAAGAATTGTTTCATTCGGAGATTCTTCTCTTTTCGACAAAAACGGATTCGTTGCGGGTTGCAAAGTGCACACCGCCGTAGGGGCGACCATCGGTCGCCCGCCTTCGCGCGTTACCGCAATGCGCCACGCGGATTCTTCATTTCCGAATTCTTCTCAATTCTTTTTCATGGCGACGGCTTCTTTGGCGCGCGCCGCAATGTGCTCTGTGGTCAGACCGTAAATCTCCAGAAGTTCCGGCACCTTGCCGCTTCTGCCGAACATGTCTTCCACACCGACGCGGAGGACGGGAACGGGGGCAGTCTCCGAGAGCGTTTCCGCCACGGCACCGCCGAGTCCGCCGATCACGCTGTGCTCCTCTGCCGTCACGACGGCACCCGTCTCACGGGCGGCGCGGACGAGAAGATCGCGGTCGATCGGTTTCACGGTGTGAATATCAATGACGCGGGCGTCGATCCCCTCTTTTGCAAGGGACTCTGCCGCCTCGAGTGCGAGGTGAACCATATATCCCGTGGCAACGATCGTCACATCGTGCCCATCGCGGTAAGTCACGCCCCGACCGATTTCAAAATGATAATCGGGAAGCTCGGGCGTCAGGTTGGGCACGGGGTATCTGCCGAAACGCAGGTAAACGGGACCCTCATGCAGGATCGCCGCCTCTACCGCGTGGTAGGCTTCGTCCGCGTCGGCGGGGCAGATCACCGTCATGCCGGGGATCGTACGCATGAGCGCCATATCCTCGAGGCACTGGTGCGTCGCACCGTCCTCACCGACCGTAATACCCGCGTGGGTCGCACCGATCTTCACATTCAGGTGCGGGTAGCCGATGCTGTTGCGCACCTGCTCAAAGGCACGCCCCGCGGCGAACATCGCGAACGAGGACGCAAAGGGGATTCTTCCCGTCGTCGCGATGCCGGCGGCGACACTCATCATGTTCCCTTCCGCGATTCCGCAATCGAAGAACCGCTCCGGGAATTTCTTCTTGAACATTCCGGTTTTTGTCGCCGCCGCCAGATCGGCGTCGAGGACGACAAAATCATATTTTTCGCCGAGTTCGACAAGCGCCTTGCCGTAGGCTTCTCTTGTTGCTTTCATTTCTGCCATCTTCAATACCCTCACGCAAGACTTTCTCTGATTTTTTCAAGATCGGCGACCGCTACCTTGTAAAGGTCTTCCTTCGGTGCCTGACCGTGCCATTCGCATGCGTTCTCCATATAGGAGACGCCCTTGCCCTTCACCGAGCGGGCGATGATGACGGTCGGCTTCCCTTTCACGGTCTTCGCCTCGGCGAACGCCGCCTCGATCTCGGGGAAGCTGTGCGCGTCGATCGTGATGACATGCCAGCCGAACGCAAGGAACTTTTCGTCATGGGGCGTGGGGTTCATGACCTCGGTGATCTTACCGTCGATCTGAAGTCCGTTCAGATCGAGCACGGCGCAGAGATTATCGAGCTTATAGTGCGCGGCGAACATCGCCGCCTCCCATACCTGCCCTTCCTCGCTCTCGCCGTCACCGAGCACGGTATACACGCGGTAGTCCGCGCCCGCGCTCTTGCCCGCGAGTGCCATGCCGCACGCGGCGGAAATGCCAAGTCCGAGCGAACCGGTCGACATATCCACGCCGGGCACGCCCTTCATGTCCGGGTGTCCCTGCAGGCGGGAGTCTGTCTTGCGGAGTGTCTTCAGCTCCTCCACCGGGAAAAATCCGCGGTGAGCGAGCACCGCGTAGAGCGCCGGTGCGGTGTGCCCCTTCGAGAGGACGAAGCGATCCCGCCCCGCATAACGCGGCTCCTCGGGACGAATGTTCATCTCCTCAAAATAAAGATAGGTAAGGACATCGGCGATGGAAAGAGATCCGCCGGGGTGACCGCACCCCGCGGAATACACGCTGTCGATAATGCCGCGGCGCACATCGCACGCCGTCCGCATCAGTTGCCGTTCGGTCGTTTTATCCATAGATCCTCCGGAATCGTACATTGCGGGTTTGTTACCCGCAGAATTTATCATCTTATATTTTACTATAAAGCGCGCGAAAAGTCAAGAAAAAAAGAAGAAAGTACGGGAAATTGCCACAATTCACAATTTGCCCCTCCCCCGTCTCCCCGCACGGGCGAAAACGCACAAAGATTTTTCCGCCGAAAATGGGGGCAAAAAAACGACGACGCGCGGCACATGTTTCCCGCCCGCACCGCGCTTTTTACACCGCCGTCAGGGCACAAAAAAAGTCTGCGGCACATGCCGCAGACTTTCGGGCTTATCAGTAATACTTTCTCGAGCGGGTTGCGACCTGCACGATGAAGCCGAGCAGAGCGATCACACCGACGAGGATCCACTTCGTAACGGAGATGTCCCAGAAGGTGATGAAGGAGAAGTCGACGACCGTCATAAGGAGCGTCGTGGAGAGGTAACCGCCGAGGAAGGCAGTGCCGAGTCTCTCGAAGAACTTGAGGAAGATGAAGACAAGGACGACAAGAACGAGAGCGGCAACCGCGGCGACGATCTGCTTCATGCTCGCGTCAACCGGCAGTTCAAAGATCATGCCGGTGTAAAGAACCATATACACACTGTAACCCGTGGCAAGCGCAACGGCGATCCAGTAAAGGAACTTGCAAAGCAGAGCGGCAATCAGACCGACGACAAGTCCGCTGACCCACGCGGGGATCGACGGGAGAATATCTACGAGCAGAGGAGCGACATACACTTCCCCGGCGCCGAAGCCGACGGCGAGGAACGCGATGAACTTCTGCGGTCCGAGCAGCTTCTTTCCGAAGAAAGCCATCAGGACGGAGAAAGCGAGAAGAACATAGATGTAGAAGTCGGGGATCAGCCCGATCGCCTTCTCGTAATATGTACGGATATCGCCTTCAAGGAGCATCTTCTTGAAAAAGTCACCGATGTCCTGGAAGGAATAGGCAGCTTGTGCCACCTTCTGGAAGAACTCAAGCATAAAATTCCTCTTTCCCGGAGCGGCGGGCGACGCCGTCCGTACGATTTTTCTTTATTATATCACATGGTGATTTTTTTGTCAATACTTTCCCCCAAGATTTTTTTATTTTTCTCCACTTTTTCTTAAATTTTCAAAAAGCGGTCGCAAGACAGGCAAAAAGCTCTTTCGCACCGGCTTTTTCTTTTCCGATGCGGCAAATTCTCCCGCCTTTTCATCGCGTGCCCGGGCGGACGCCGAGCCTTGTCAAAAAGCGAAAAATGAGAGGTTTTCTTTACAAATCCGCAATCCCGGAGGAGAGAAATGCCCGCGTCTTGTCACTTTTCGGCGTGTCGAAGACTTCACCGGGGGTTCCTTCCTCTTCGATTTTCCCCTCCGCCATAAAGACGACGCGGTCGGAGACGGCGCGGGCAAAGGAGAGCTCGTGCGTCACGACGATCATCGCCCGCGTCGGAGAACGGAGCGAGCGGATCACACGCAGAACCTCCCCCGTCAGCTCGGGGTCGAGGGCGGAGGTCGGCTCGTCAAAGCAGAGAATCTCCGGATCGGGCATCAAGGCGCGCGCGATTGCCACACGCTGACGCTGTCCGCCCGACAGCTCGTACGGATACGCCCCCTCCCGCCCGGCAAGTCCCATGGCGGCGAGCAACTCCCGCGCCCGCGCGTCGGTCGCTTCAAAGAGGCGCTTTCTCTCCTTCAGATTCTTCGTGCTCCGTCTTTGCGTGAGCTTCGGCGCAAGGGTCAGATTGTCAAGCACGCTGTATTGCGGAAAGAGCTGGAATTCCTGAAAAACGAGTCCGACCCGCCGCTGTGCCGCGGCGTCGCACATCGCACGCTCCCCCGCCCTGCGGGAGAACACCGGCGTGTCATAGATCCGTATCTCGCCGCTGTCGGGAATCTCGAGAAAATTGAGACAGCGCAAAAGCGTCGTCTTCCCTCCGCCGGACGCGCCGATCAGCGTCAGAATTTCCCCTCCCTCCACACGGAGGTTGACCCCGCGGAGAACCTCGCGCTCCCCGAAGGTTTTGTTTAAGTCTTTGATCTCAAGCGCCGTCATAAGATTCTTTCCTTCCGTAAATACTTTTTGATTTTTCCGCGGTGTGGAGCGGAACCCGCTTTGAGGAACCCTCGGCGCGAAGCGATAATACGCATCCGCCCGTGCAGCGTATCTTATTATAAGCGGTAGTAACTCATTTTCTTTTCGGTATAACGGAGAAGCAATGTCAGAAGCCCCGAGAACAGAAGGTAAAACAGCCCGGTATACAGGAGCGGCCAGAGAAGCCCTTCGAGCCGGATATACTTCTGCGCAAAGAAAATGATCTCGTAGTAGCCGATGATTCTCGCAAGCGAGGTGTCCTTCACCAAAGTGATGATCTCGTTCCCCATCGGGGGCACGATCCGCCGCACGACCTGTGCGAAGATCACATAACGGAAGGTCTCGGCGCGTGTCATGCCGAGTGTCTGACACGCCTCGTACTGCCCTCGGGGTACACTCTCGATCCCACCGCGGTAGATCTCCGAAAAATAGCAGGCGTAATTGACCGAAAAGGTGAGATAGGTCGCGGTCGCCACATCGAGCGTGTGCCACCCGAGAAGACCGGGACCATAAAAGACGAGGATCAGCTGTAACATCAAAGGAGTACCGCGCACCACCCACACGATCCCGCGGAAAAGCCAGCGCACGGGCAGAGGTGCCGACATGGTGAAAAAGCAGATCAGAAGTCCGAGCGGCACCGAGAAGAGCAGTGTCACGCCGAAGATCTTCACCGTCTCGAGAAAGCCCTCGAGAAGGTAGAGGGTAACGCCGAGAAAACCTGTATCCATATGCCCGCCTTTATTCCGATCTCAGAAGAGATTTCGCAAGAACATAGTCGACCACGCAGGCGTCCGAGGTGCCGGCGGATACTTCGAGCAGGGCGTCGGTCTGCGCCGGCACCTCTTTGATTTTCGCCCCGACGAGCTTTTCCGTCGCCTGATAATATCCCGCGGAACCGCCCTCGACCGCAATCTGCTTTCCGGTCAGCTCGGAGGCGGAGGTGAACGCGCCCTTCTTTATCACGAGGACCTGCCCGTTCTGCATATAGCTCCCCGTCACCTCGCACGCGTTTTCAACCGCCGGGGTGATCGTCATGCCGTTCCAGATGCAGTCGATGTTCTTCGACGCGAGGTCGGTCAGCTTGTTGTCCCACTCGATCTCGAGGAATTCCGCCCGCACGCCGAGCTTCGCGGCAAAGCGGTTTGCCATATCGGCGTCAAAGCCGATCCAGTTCCCCTCCGCGTCCTGATAGTCCATGCCGTCAAAGACCGTGACCCCGACGATCAGGGTTCCCTTCCCTTTGACATAATCGGAATCGGTCGTGTCGGTCACAGAGGAAGAACCCGCCGTGAAGGTCGCGGGGAGACTTCCCGAAAGTCCGTAATCCCCGGCGATCCGTGACGCCGTCCCGTCGGCAAAATCCGAGGCAAACATCTCGTCAAGTGCGGCGGCGAGATCCGACCCGCGGCGGAACGCGACGCCGTACGCCTCACTCTCAAAGCAGTCGGACTCGAGAATCGTCAGATTCTCATACACACCGCCTCCGCAGGAGGTGAGGGAAAGCACGACACTCACAAAAAGTGCCGTTGAAAGAAGAAATGCGATTGTTTTTTTCATATCCGTGTCCTCTCGATACTTTAGCTTAATAAAGCGTATATATCATATCACGCGGATCGCTTTTTGTCAATATTTTATCGTGAAAAAGCAATTATTTTTTTGAAAAGTCCGAAAAAACAGGATTTTTCATTCTTATTCTTTATTTCAACACTTGCTTTTTCATCACTTATATAGTATAATGGAAGAAATTTACCGCAAAGGAGGCTCCCACCCATGGACGAAGAAAAAATTCTCACCCTGTCCGAAGTCTCGAAATTCTACACCTCAGCGCAGAATATCGTCGTCGGACTCCACCGCATCAGCCTCTCCTTCTCCGTCGGCGAGTTTGTCGCCGTCACCGGAGAGAGCGGGAGCGGAAAATCCACCCTCGCCCACATTCTCGGCGGAATCCTACCCTACGAGAGCGGCGAGATGTTCTTTGACGGAAAAGCGACCTCCTCCTTTGACGGCGCGGACTGGGAGGAATACCGCTCTTCCTCCGTCGCCTTCATTTCCCAGAATTACGGCGTCCTGCCGGGGGCGAGCGTCATCGACAATATCACGAGCGCCCTCGCCATCGCGGGACTCTCGGGCAGGGAGGCAAAATCACGCGCGAAGGAAATTCTCGAAGAGGTGGATCTCACTCCCTTCGCCTCGCGCCGTGCCGCCTATCTCTCCTCGGGACAAAAACAGCGTCTCTCCATTGCCCGCGCACTGGCAAAGCCGACGAAAATCCTCATCGCGGACGAGCCGACCGGCAACCTCGACCCCGAAAACAGCGAAAAAGTCATTCGCCTCCTCGCCGCCGCAGCATCGGAACGCCTCGTGATTCTCGTGACGCACGAGTTTTCCGAGGCGGCGCCGTATGTGACGCGTCATATCACTCTGGAGGACGGCAGAGTCGCCGCCGATGCCCGCCTCAGAGAGGCGCCGCCGGAAATCGACACACCCCGCCCCGAAAAAGAAGGCGCCACCGAAAAAACCGCCCGTCCTGCCTCCTCCCCGCTTGCTCTGCCCGTCAGGATCGCGGTGCTCGCCGCAAAATCCCGACCGGTATTAAGCCTTGTTCTCCTCTTTCTTTTCACGCTGGAGACTTTCGGCATCTTCGCCTTTCTCGGGACACTGATTCCCGCGCTCGACGACACCTCCGCGAGAATTTACAGCAGCAGTATCTTTCAGAACGGCGCCCCCACCCGTCTCGCCGTCATTCGTGCGGACGGCGCCGGGATGACGGAGGAGGACTACGCCGCCGTCGCCGCGCTCGCCCATGTTTCACGCGTGGAGCGCTACGGCTACGCCGCCGATATTCACTACGCTTACCGGAAAAACACCGACTACACCTCCCGATATTATTACAGCTTCGGTCTGCTCAGTGAAGAATTGACGGAATACATCACGCTGGAAGCCGGCATGCCGTTTTTGCAGACGGTTCCCGTCTTAAAAGAAGGTGAAACCTTCCTCACCGAAGGAAAGCTCCCGGGAAGTTTTTACGAAGCCGTCGCCACCCGCGGCGCAGCGACACTCGGCGAGGAGGTGCGCATTTTCCTCACCGACGAGAAGAACTACTCCCGCACCCAGTATATCGAGCTTGTCGTAAAGATTGTCGGCATCACCGACATCGGCGAGGGGCTCTGGCTCTCGGACGAGGTCGGCGCCCTTGCCGAAAGCATGACAAAGACCCCCGATTACCTCTGGATTCCCTCGAAGAGCACGGAGCTCTCCGATTCCTCGGTGATTCTTTCCGCCGAGCGTATCAATGACACCGTCAAAATACCTCTCTCGGTCGATACTCCCGGGTTTGAACTGACGGGCGTCGGCAGGAACCAATCGACACAGCGAAATCTTCTTGAAGTCTCTCAGGCGCTCTATCGGAAAATGACGGCTACCGCCCCGCGGGATCAGCTCTCCGTCACCATGGAGGATTACGCCTATACCGATCGTGTCATTGCCGACCTCGCCGCGCACGGCTACGCCGCCATCTCTCCGAGGCGGGTCGGTGCCGACCGCTTTGACGCCGAAGCCGCAGAAGAAAGATATCTCACTCTCGGCATCTGCGCATCCGCCTTGATTCTGACGGCGCTTTTACAGATTTTCCTTCTCTCCGCCCTGCTTTCTTCGCAAAATGACACCTATCGTTTACTTTCCGACATCGGATTGCGTGAAAAGACGGCAAAAGCATCTGTCCTGCTCGAGATATTTTCTCTTTCGATCCTCGGGCAGATTCTCACTTTCTTTGTGATATTCATTCTCTCACGCGCAGGGGTCGAGCGCCTGTTGGCACTCACGCGCTACCTGACGCCACAAAGATGGATTCTTCTCTTCTGCGTAGGATTGTTCTTTACTGCTCTCACGGCGCACAGAACCCTGAAATCTCTCAAAAAGCAGGTCTACCCGAACGCCGCAAAAGAAAACGATCTTCCCCGCTATACCGATGAGGAGGTGACGGCATGATTCGCACCGAAAAACTCGAAAAAACTTATAACCGGGGGACAAGACATGAGAACCGCGTCCTCCGCGGCATCGACCTCGAGCTACCCGACACCGGTTTTGTCTGTATTCTCGGTGCCTCCGGTTGCGGAAAAACCAGCCTTCTGAACGCCATCGGCGGCATTGATACCTTTGAGGGCGGAAACCTCTCCGTCTACGATACCACCGTTGCCCGCTCCGCCCCCCGCCGTATGGAAGCGGAACGGAACCGCACCTTCGCCTATATCTTCCAGAACTATTATCTGCTCTCCGAGCACAGCGTCGCCTACAATGTCTACCTCGGCATGCAATCTCTCGCCCTCTCCGAGGAAGAAAAGCTTTCGCGTATCCGCGAGGCGCTCGCCGCCGTCGACCTCGCCCGTTACGGACATCGCGCGGTCGACGGACTCTCGGGCGGGCAAAAGCAACGCGTCGCCATCGCCCGCGCCCTTGTGCGTCGCCCGCGTGTCATTTTCGCGGACGAACCGACAGGGAACCTCGACGAGGCAAACACGCAGAAAATCTGCGCCCTGCTCCGCCGCCTCTCGAAAACCTGCCTTGTCCTGATGGTCACGCACGAAGAGCGGATCGCGCACTTCTACGCCGACCGGATTCTGCGCCTTGACGGCGGAAAGATCGCGGAAGATTCCACGGATTTCTCCCGTGTGCCCCTTCTCTCTGCGGACACCGATTCACTCTATACCGACGATTACACGGACAGTACCGTCGAAAACGAGAGTCTCTCCGTCAGGGTTCTGACGGAAGAAGGCGCCCCGCCCGCGCGCCTCACCGTCATTGCCACAAAGGAAAGGATCATTGTTAAGGTGGACGGCACCCGTGCCTTCTCCGCCGTCAGGGAAAGCGACACCCCCGTCATCAGAGAAGGGGCACGCCCCGTTCTCGTTTCCCCGGGTGACGAAGCAGAGCCGGAGGGCGAAGCCGTGTCCGCACTCTCACCGACCGATCCCGAAAAAGCGGAAAAGACACCGTGCCCTCCGCCGTCGGATGTCGCTTCGCGAAAAAAACCGAAACCGGGAAACCGCGCAGGATGCGGTCTTCCCTTCTCTCTTCTCCTCCGAGAAGCGCGTTTTCTCGCGAAAGATCGGGGGACGCGCCGTGGCACGAGAGTCGGACTCCGTATCTTCCTCATTCTCCTGACGATTCTCTCGGTTCTGACCGTCAGTGACTTTCTCACCCTCTCCGGTGTGAATTCCGCGGTCTCCGTCCCCTGCGATTCGCATATTCTGGGAATCAAAGCGGGTTATACCGAAAATTTCACCTCCTCTTCCGTCTTTACCCCCGAAACCGAGATGCAGAGCACCTATCTTGATGCCCTGCGGAAGACGGACGCGGATTTCGATGTCCTGCCAATGCATGGTACGAGCACCCTCGGCTACACCACCGAACTCTTCGACCAGTTCCGGGGCTACCGTCTGACGATCGCGGATTCCACCTATCTCCCCCTCGAGCGGTTGCGTGCGGATACCCTGATCGCCGGCAGGATGCCGACCAACGAATCCGAGATTGTCCTCGAGCGTGCCGTCATCGAACGCACGAGGAACAGCGAACGCAAGCTCCGCGACATCATCACCGATAACGAATACTTTCTCGGCAAAACGCTGACAACGCCGTGGAACAACTGCGCCCTCCGCGTCGTCGGCATCGCGGATACGGGCGAGATGGCAACCTACATGCACCGCGATATGATTACCTCGACCGCAAATTCCTCCACCCGTATCATTCGTGAATCCACCCTTCGCGAACGGGGGGTAAAGCTCCCCGATGAGCCACTCGCCGACAACGCCTGCTATCTCATCGGTGAAAATACCGACCCCGAATTTCTTAATTCCGGCAGTCATATTTATCGCCTGAACAAAACTTCGTCAAAGCAGGTACAAGAGATCCTCTGGGGAATCGACACCTATGCTGTCGTCGTCCTGAATGACGCGGCGGCGGATCGCTTTGCGGCTTCGGTACTCGGCTTGCAATTCAATATCTACGCCCCCGATAAGGAAGCGATGAAAACGACGCTTGAAACCCTGCCCCTTCCGAGTGCCTTCACCTCCCGTCTGAATGTGACGGTCACGGATACCTATGCGGACGCCATGAGCACACATGTCGCTCTTGCCACGGGACGGGCGGATGCCCGCACCATCGTCACCTTCACCGTTCTCATCCTTTCGATGATCTTCCTGTGGTTCCTCTGTCGATCCGTCATTCATGACCGCGTCGGCATGATCGCCGTCTACCGGCTGCTCGGAATCCCGAAGCGGAAACTATGCGCGATCTTCTCGATGGAAACGCTCGCCCTCTCCTGCCGCTATGTTCTGCCGACGGCGCTGATCACCTACGGCATGATTCTGCTCACGGGAGAGATCCCAGAGCTTCCCTTCGCAATCTCCATGCCGCTGTCAGCGGTCGCCATCGCCTTCGGCGTGCTGTGTCTCTTCCATCTTGCGGCAACCCTTCTCCCCACGCTGCGTTTTCTCGGAAAGCCCCCGGCAAGGCTCGCCGTATCCTACGACCTCTGAGTTTGTCTCCGAAAATCCGTCACATTTCAACTTCACGATCAAACCCATTTTTACCCGCAAAAGGAGAAAAACATGAAATTCCACTTCCGATATGTATACACTTATTTTCATTTTGACGACATTCTGAACGAGGGCGCCTATGACGAGACCTTTGATGCCACCTATGGGAACCGATTCACACTCACCCATCAGGAGGACGGCAGCTTCCTCGTCAGCGGCATCGGGCAGGACGCGGGCGGCGAGTACGCCATCCTCACCTTTCCGAACAAGGATAACCTCCTGATTCACAAGGGGGAAGAGGTCGAGCTTGCCTATGACGAATTCACCGACACGATGGGCGACAACTGCCATAATGTCTACGAGGGCACCGTAGCGCTCGAATAAACGCTTTCCATAAACGCAAAAAGCCCCTGCGGGGAATCCTTCGATTCCCCGCAGGGGGCTCTCTTTTCTCACCGTGCCGTGAAAATTATTCCGCATTCTCTTTCGCAGGAGAAGTCTCGGCGAACAGCTCGCCGTCCTTCACATCGACGGTGATCTCGGTATCGGGAGCGATATCCTCGGCGATCATCTTGCGGGCGAGGAGCGTCTCCACATGCGATTGCAGGTATCTCTTCAGCGGACGCGCACCGTAGATCGGATCGTAAGCGCGGTCGATGATAAGATCCCTTGCCGCATCGGTCAGACGAAGCGACAGACGCTTGTCGGCAAGGCGCGTGTTCAGCGCTCCGATCGCAAGATCGACGATCGCATAGATGTTCTCTTTCGTCAGCGGCTTGAAGGTGATGATCTCGTCGAGACGGTTGAGGAATTCGGGGCGGAAGGAACGCTTCAGAAGCGCGTCCACCTTTTCTCTCGCTTCCTCGGAGATCTCTCCGTTTTTGATCCCGTCGAGAATGATATCCGAGCCGAGGTTGCTCGTCAGAATGATGATCGTGTTCTTGAAATCCACGGTGCGTCCCTGGCTGTCGGTGATACGACCGTCATCGAGCACCTGGAGAAGAACATTGAACACATCGGGGTGTGCCTTTTCCACCTCATCGAACAGCACCACGGCATAGGGCTTTCTGCGGACTGCCTCGGTCAGCTGACCGCCCTCATCGTAACCGACATATCCCGGAGGAGCACCGATCAGACGGGAGACACTGTATTTCTCCATGTATTCCGACATGTCGATACGCACAAGATTCTTTTCGTCGTCAAAGAGTGCGGCGGCGAGTGCCTTCGCAAGCTCGGTCTTACCGACACCGGTGGGACCGAGGAAGAGGAAGGAGCCGATCGGGCGCTTCGGATCCTGAATGCCGGCACGCGAGCGGAGAATGGCGTTGCACACCTTCTCGACACCCTCGTCCTGCCCGATGACGCGGCGGTGAAGGATCTCGTCCATGTGGAGGAGTTTATCCCTCTCCCCTTCCATCAGCTTGGCAACGGGAATTCCCGTCCAGCGGGCGACGATCTTCGCGATCTCCTCTTCCGTGACCGAATCACGGAGCAGGCTCTCACCCGTCTTCGTCTTTGCGGCTTCCGCCTCCGCCTCTTCGAGCTCTTTCTTCAGCCCGGGCAGCTTACCGTATTTCAGCTCGGCGGCACGCGAGAGGTTGTATTCGTTCTCCGCCTTTTCGATTTCGGCATTCATATGCTCAATCTCTTCGCGGATCTTCTGGGTCTTGCCGATGCCGGCTTTTTCCTTCTCCCACTTTGCCTTCATACCGTTGAAGCTCTCGCGCAGATCGGACAGCTCTTTTTCCACTTTGGCAAGGCGCTCGGCGGACAGCTTGTCGCTCTCCTTTTTGAGTGCCGCCTCTTCGATTTCAAGCTGCATGATCTTTCTCGAAATCTCGTCCATCTCGGTGGGCATGGAGTTCATCTCCGTCTTGATCAGGGCGCATGCCTCGTCGACAAGGTCGATCGCCTTATCGGGCAGGAAACGGTCGGAAATATATCGGTTCGACAGCGTCGCGGCGGCGATCAGCGCGCTGTCGTGGATTTTCACGCCGTGATAGACTTCGTAGCGCTCTTTCAGACCGCGGAGAATGGCGACGGTGTCTTCCACCGACGGCTCGGGCACCATGACCGGCTGGAAACGACGCTCGAGCGCCGCGTCCTTTTCGATATACTGGCGGTATTCGTTCAGGGTCGTTGCGCCGATGCAATGAAGCTCACCGCGGGCAAGCAGAGGCTTTAACAGGTTGCCGGCGTCCATCGCGCCTTCGCTCTTACCTGCGCCGACGATCGTATGCAGCTCATCAATGAACAGAATGATCTTGCCTTCGCTCGCCTTGACCTCGTTCAGCACCGCCTTCAGTCTCTCCTCGAATTCGCCGCGGTATTTCGCACCCGCGACAAGCGCACCCATATCCAGCGAGAACACGGTGCGGTTCTTCAGATTTTCGGGGACATCGCCGCGTACGATACGCTGGGCGAGCCCCTCGGCGATCGCCGTCTTACCGACGCCGGGTTCACCGATCAGGCAGGGATTGTTTTTCGTTTTTCTCGACAGGATCCGGATCACATTCCGGATTTCGTCATCTCTGCCGATGACGGGATCCAGTTTATGCTCCCTCGCCATTTCCACAAGATCCTGACCGTATTTCTTCAGCACATCATAGGTGCCTTCGGGATTTTCATTCGTCACTTTACTGTTCCCCCTTATCTTTTTGAGTGCGCCGAGCACCTCGCCCTCCGTCAGTCCGTGACGGCGGAAGAGATCCTTCAGTTTGTCCCCGCCCTTCTCAAGAAAGGCAAGGAGCAGGTGCTCGACCGAGAGGTATTCGTCCCCCATCTTCTCCCGCTTCTCATCCGCGGTGCGAAGCACGGCGTCAAGACCTGCGGAAAGATAGATTTTATCGGGATCGTATCCCGAACCGCCGATCTTCGGCAGAGCGTCGACGAGCGCGTCCGCCTCGCGGCGGATCGTCTCGGCGGACTTTCCGAGCGACGCGAGGATCTCGGGGACAAGGCCGTCCTTTGCGTGCATGAGGGCGGCGAAAAGATGCACATCTTCAATCGCCTGCTGCCCCGAGGAGGCGGCAAGTCCCTGCGCCTCGCGCAGAGCCTCAAGACTTTTTTCCGTCATATGATTCATATCCATAAAACTCACCTCATTTCCCATCGGCGACGGGCAGACCCCCGCCCGACCCCGTCGGTTTTTCTCTTTGATTGCTTATATTGTACGCCGAATCCGTGAATTTTCAAACTTCATTTTGTGGATTTTTTGTAAACATTAGCACTCTATTGTCGCGAGTGCTAATTCTCGGATACAGTCGGTACCAGACGGCAATGATGCCGTCTTACGGGGCGGAAAAAGTGTGGAAATTTCCGTCATTTTCGCATTTTCTCTTGACAAAAGAGAAAAAATAGCGTATATTAGGTAGGTATCTCCGAAAAAGAAAAAGAACTATGAATGAAACTTACGGAAAGGCGGTGCCCGGAATGGAAGAATTTCTTCACGAGGTCGTGCTCGAGGGTCTGATCGACACGGCAAAACTGCTTCCCTTTTTATTCCTGACCTATCTCGCGATGGAATTTCTCGAACATAAAGCGGAGGGGCGCGCGCTCCGTTTCCTTGAAAAATCGGGGGTCTTCGGTCCCGCGCTCGGCGCGCTTGTCGGCACGGTGCCGCAATGCGGCTTCTCTGCCGCGGCGGCGAACCTCTATGCCGGCAGGATCATCACCCTCGGCACCCTGCTCGCCGTCTTTCTCTCCACCTCGGACGAAATGCTTCCCCTCCTGATTGCAGGCAATGTGAAGATCACCTCCGTCCTCCTCATTCTCGGAATCAAAATCGTGATCGGTATCGCCGTCGGCATGCTCGTCGACCTGATTCTCCGCCTCCGTCATCAGAAAGAAGAGGTGCATATCGACGCCCTCTGCGAGCAGGATCACTGCCACTGCGAAAAGGGGATTTTCCGCTCCGCTCTGCATCATACGCTGCACATCACGCTCTTTTTGCTCCTTGTCACCCTGCTTATCAACGCGTCGGTCTTTTTTGTCGGTGAGGAGACGATCGCTTCCCTGCTCTACGACCGCCCCGTCATCAGTCATATCGTCGCGGCATTCCTCGGTCTGATCCCGAACTGCGCCGCCTCGGTCGTCCTCACCGGATTCTATCTCAAGGGCTTCATCACCGCGGGCGCCATGCTGGCGGGACTTCTGCCCGGGGCGGGCGTCGGACTCCTCGTCCTCTTCCGCATCAACCGCCCGATGAAAGAGAACTTTCTGATTCTCCTTCTTCTCTTCGCCACCGGCGTGCTCTCGGGACTTTTGGTCGACCTCACCGGGCTCGCCTCCCTGATTTGATCGAAAAAGTCAAAATCCTGCAAGTTTTGTGCAAAAATACACTGGACAATTCCCCGATTTTATGCTATACTGAAGACGGATCCCGAAAAGGGAGTCCGAAAGAGAAAAGAGGTAAGTATCCTATGAAAAAGAATCTTGCGATTATCGGTTACGGCGGACAGGGTGCGTGGCACGCGAACTGGGCGCAGAAGAGCGATGTGGTTTCGCTCGCCGGTATTTACGATATTGCCGAGAAGAGAATGAAGGCTGCCGTGGAAAACGGAATTCACACCTACGCCTCCCTTGACGAGGCGCTCGCCGACCCGAAGGTCGACATTGTCCTCTGCGCGACGCCGAACGATGTCCATAAAGAGATCGTGATCCGCGCGCTGGAAGCGGGCAAAAATGTGGTATGCGAAAAGCCGGTTGCCCTCAGTGTCGCCGACTTTGACGATATGGTCGCCGCCGCGAAGAAGGCGGGCAAGCTCTTCACCGTCCATCAGAACCGCCGTTTCGATGTCGACTTCCTCGCGATCCGTTCGCTTATTCAGAGCGGCGAGATCGGCGAGCCGATCAACATCGAGTCGAGAATTCACGGCTCCCGCGGTATTCCCTCCGACTGGCGTTGCCATAAGCCGCAGGGCGGCGGCATGATCCTCGACTGGGGCGTTCATCTCATCGATCAGATGTTACAGCTGATCCCCGAGACGGTGACGAATGTCTATTGCGAAACGACGAACATCACGACCGACGAGGTCGACGACGGCTTCCACCTGCTTCTGACCTTTGAGAGCGGGAAGCGCGCGATCGTCGAGGTCGGTACATACAATTTCCTTGCCCTCCCCCGTTTCTATATGCAGGCGAGAAAGGGCACCGCGCTGATCGAGGACTGGCAGAAGAAGTGCCGCGTCGCGAAGCTCAAGGCGTGGAACGAAAAGGAAGTCACCCCCGTGCAGACGGCGGCTGGCATCACCAAGACGATGGCGCCCCGCGACGAGCTGACGCTCGATTATTACGAGATCGACCGTCCCGTCTCCGATGTGCATGACTTCTATCGCAATCTTGTGCGCGCCATCGACGGCACGGAAGAGCAGCTTGTCAAGCTCCCCGAAGTCAGACGCGTTCTTCGCGTAATGGAGACGGCGTTCCTCTCCGCCGAAAAGAAGGAAGCCGTCCGCGTCTCGATCTGACACAGACGGGCATCGAAAAGCCGTTTTGCCTCTCGGCGGACGGCTTTTCGTGTACCGGAAAGTCCCGCGCCTTAAAAGTATAAAATTTTGTCCGAACAAAGAAACGAAGAAGAGAAAGGAAGAGACAACCGAATGGAAAAATGGAAAAAACGGACGGCGGAGCTTGCCGCCGCGATTGCCCTCGGGGATAAGGCGTTCCCCGCCGTGATCCCCTACCGACCGCAGAAGACCTCGGTCTCGGCGGCGGAGCTTCCCTTCTTCAAGCGGTCCACCCCCTCGAAGCACGGGATCTCCCCGCGCAAGATCCGGAACATGCTCCACGAGCTCGAAGCGGAAAAGCGTGCGAATATCCAGTGCCTGATGATTCTGAAGGACGGCGAGGTGATCGTGGAATGTGCCGCGCCGGGCTATGATGTCAATCTTCGGAAGGTCGCCTACTCCATGTCGAAGACGGTGACCGCGATGGCGATCGGCTGTCTTGTCGATGACGGCGCGCTCGATGTCGACACCCCTCTTGTGGAGATTTTCCCCGAGATTCCCTACCGTGACAAGCGCTTTCCGCACATCACGGTAGATCACCTGCTTTCCATGTCGAGCGGCGTGGATTTCAGCGAGGCGGGCACGGTCACGGAGGAGAAGTGGACAAATGCCTTCTTCTCGGCGCCCCTCACCTTTGAGCCGGGCAGTGCCTTCTCCTACAACAGCATGAACTCCTACATTCTCGCCCGCATTGTGGAGAGAGTCAGCGGCGTCGGCGTCACGGACTATTTACGCAGTCGGCTCTTCGCCCCGCTCGGCATCACCAATGTCCTTTGGGAAAAGAGTCCCGAAGGGTGCGAAAAGGGCGGATACGGTCTTTCCCTCTCCGCGGAATCTTTCATGAAGCTCGGTTACATGATGCTCTCGGGCGGCATGTTCTGCGGGCGGCGGATTCTCTCGGAAAAATGGGTGAGCGCTTCTATACGCACGCACAAAAAAACGCCCGAATCGGCGGGCGA